>CAYVOD010000012.1:0-30106 GCA_964453055.1 uncultured Treponema sp.
CGCCCCGGCGATTCATCCCCATCTCGAAAACGCCCAGGGAGTGGGTCTCGTCCAGGTCGAACATCGAAAGGGAAAGGCCTATGTCGGAATTGAGGTTCCCCTCGTTCACCGCGACGGCGCCCGAAGGGTAGGAAGGTTTCAAGGCCGCGGCGATGCATTCTTTCGTGGTGGTTTTGCCCGAAGAGCCGGTTACGCCGATGCGCGCAAGACCCTTAAGCCGCCGCCTGTGCTCCCTCGCCAGGGCCTGGAGGCCTCTCAAGGGGGAATCTGCCAGTATGAGGCAAGCCTCCGCCGAAGAGTCGGAAGCGAAAGCCTTCAAAGCCTTTTCTTTTTGCGCCTCCGCGGCCAGGACAGCCTTCGCTCCTTGGAGGAGGGCGCCTTCTATGAAATCGTGCCCGTCCGCCCTCTCCCCCGGCAGGGCGACGAAGAGGGAATCAGGGCCAGCCTTTCTCGAATCCACCACCACCGTCCGCACGGACGCTTCGAGATTCCCCCTGCAGGCGGCGCCGATGATGCCCGCCGCCTCTCCCGCGCTGAAAAGGATCCTTCCCGGCTTATTCATTTTCGGCCTTCGCTTTTCCCGACGGAGCCAGGATCACCCTGAGTATGTCCTCGGGCTGGGCCTTCTTGAGTCCCATCCGCTGCGCCTGGGTTTCGATGCGCTCCCGGCTCGAAAGCTGGGCGATCTCAGCTTCGATGCGGCGGTTTTCAGCCATCCAGGCCGCCTGCTCGCGCTCCAGGCCATCGGCCCTGGCGGCCAGGTCGGCGAATCGGCTGGATTGCCAGGCCATTACCAAGGCCGCGAGGCAGGCGCAGATCATAAGCAGCCAGAATCTGCCAATCTTCATAGCGGCGCCCTCAAGGCCCGGAACTTGGCGGATCGGGCCGCGGGATTCGCGGCGCATTCTTCCTGGCTCGGAACCAGCGGCGAACGGCAGAGCTCCTCGAAGCCCCTGTTCTTGCCGTATTCCCTGCAGAAACGCTTGGATATCCTGTCTTCCAGCGAATGAAAGGCTATTACGACGAGAATTCCGCCTGGCGCCAGCAGGCCGGCTGCCAGCGGCAAGCCCCGCTCGATCCGCTCCAGCTCTCCGTTTACCGCTATCCTTATGGCCTGGAAGCTCCTGGTGGCGGGATGGATCCTTCCGTGGCGATACGCCGGGGGAACAGCCTTGGCGATAACCGAAGCGAGGGAGGCAGAGCTTCGGATCGGAGCGTTTCTCCTGGCCTCGCCGATCGCCCTGGCGATCCGGCGGGAATAACGTTCCTCCCCGAAGGTAAAAATCAGGTCGGCCAGCTTGTCTTCAGGAAGCCTGTTCACGATATCCGCCGCCGAATCCTCCAGGCCCGGGGAAAGCCTCATGTCCAGGCTCTCTTCCGAGGAAAAGCTGAAACCCCTCCCCGAACCCAGGTACTGATGGCTGGATAACCCTAGGTCGAAGAGGACGAAGTCCGGCCTCTGTAAGTTCATCGCGGCCCCCGGTCCCTCGGCCAGGCCGGCGGCGAGGCTCGCCAGGACCTCGTCGAAAAAGCCTTCCCTCAGGCTGAGCCTTTCCGAATAAGCCGAGAGCCTGCGGGCCGAGCGCTGGACAGCCTCGGGATCGGCGTCGATACCTATGTAGGAAGCTGTCGGGGATGCGTCGAGAAGGGCTTGCGCGTGGCCTCCTGCCCCCAGGGTGCAGTCGAGCACCAGAGGGGAGGGATTTTTCACCTTGCCGAAAAACGAGAGCACCTCGTTCAGCATCACTGGTATGTGGATTATCGTTTCAACCGTCGTCCCTGAATCCCGCTTCGGTTCCTCCATAGGTTTCCCGACGCCTACAGCGTCAGGCCCTCCAGTTCCTCAGCGGCGCTCATGAACTCGCCCTGGTTTTCGTCCAGGTATTTTTTATATTCCTCGGCGTTCCAGATTTCTATGTATTTGGAGATGCCGAGAATGACGCATTCCCGCGAAAGCCCGGCCCACTCTCTCAGGCTCTGGGGTACGGAAATCCTGCCTAAGCGGTCGATCTCGACTTCCTGGGCGGGCGCCAGGATTCTCCGCTGCACGAGCCGCGAACGAGCCTGGAAAAGGCTGGTGCTGGCCATGAGTTTCTGCGAGAACTCCTGCCATTGAAGCGGCGGGAAAACCCATAGACATTTATCGATCCCCTGGGTGAGCACCAGGTTCAGGCCCGGCAGCTCGCTCCTCATTCTGGCGGGGAGAGACAATCTGCCTTTTTCGTCCAGGGTGTTCCTGAACTCGCCAGTCAATAAGTTCATGCCACTATTTCCTACCATTTCCCACTATTTACCACTCAATCCCTATTCTACCCCTAACGATGGGACTGTCAACGAAGACGAGCGGGGAAGAATCGACAGAAATAATATTTTTTCGCAGTACTGCTATACGAATGTATAGATAAAAAGGGGTTTTAATACTATTCGGGAAAATTCAGGCGGTCGGGAGCGGAAAAAGCATATGGGGAAACGAATTGAACCCGCCGGATTCGGCTCAGGTTAGGAGCTCGGCGGCCATTCCCGCCAGAGCGCCGCCCCCGGCTCTAGGATGAACGAAAATTCGGATCCGGCGCAGGCTCGCCACGAGCCTCGCCGCGCCATCGGCCCCGAAAAGAGCCGAACTGCTCGAGAAGGGAAGCAAATCCCCCGGGGTCTTCACCGCGAGGTCGGTTTCGAAACCAATCGGCTCCGGAATGTCGATGAGCACCTCCGTCTCTCGCAGGTCGGCGGCCAATGCGAGCGTGGCTTCGGCGTCCAAGCGCTTTTCGAGATCGCTCAGGTCGGCATGGACGCTTGAGGCAGGATCGAAGGGCATATCGGCGACGAGCTCGTACAGATTCCCTCCTAGGGCGTCCAGGGCCGGTTGAAAATGCTCCCTGGGCCCTACATCCAAAAGCCTGCCGAAGGCTGCATCGTCCAGGCCGTAGAGCTGCTCAGGCTGCAGCAGGCCCGCGTTCAGGGCGCCGAGAATGGATTTCTTGACCATCGCGGTGGCGCATCGGACCGAGGAATGCCAGTAGACGGCCCTGTACATCTGGTATTTGGAAAATAGAATCGCTTCGACGCTCATCGCCCCCCTCGAGTCGACGCTGAGCCTGGAATCCGAGACGTCGATGCGCCTCAGGATAAAATCCGCGTCCTGTATGCCGTACGGCACCCCGCAGAAATAGGCGTCCCTGGTCAGGTAGTCGATCTTGTCAGGATCCAGCACCCCTGAGAGGATGCGCCGGTACAGAAGGGTCTCCTTGTCTTCATAGCCGGGCCTGTCCCAGTCGATGATCGCCGCCACCTGCTCAGGGTCGGCTCCGCAGTCTTCGATCGCCCGGCGGAGGGAGCCTTCCAGCAGCAGTTCTCCGGCTATCGCCTCGTGCGAGGCCAGCGGAAGCTCCTTGAGGGAATGGGCGTAGGGAAAGTGGCCGAGATCGTGGCAGAGGGCGGCGGCGAGAAAGGCCCTGACCCCCTCGGGAGTTGCCGAGTCGAGCCTGCCCCGCTCGGCCAGGGCGATGAGGAAGCGCCTCGCTATGTGATACACGCCCAGGCTATGCGCCCTTCGGCTATGGGTCGCTCCAGGATAGACCAGGGCCACCGGCCCCAATTGGCGGATGCCGTCCAGGAGCCGGAAGGAAGGATGGAGGCTTAAGGCGAAAAGAGGCTCGTCGAAGGCTATATCGCTCCAGACGGGGTCGCGGACTATATGGTCGAAGCCTTCCGAGAGGGCTTTATGGATCTTGCTCATGGTCTACCTCGGGGGCGGAAATATCGTCTCGATCCTAGGGTAGCGCCGAGCACTGGCAAAGGGAAGTGCCTTTCTGGTATCGTCAAGCATGCGTTTTCTCCACGGGGCGGCGTATCTGGCGGCCAGGGGTTTTTTGCACCATCTTCTGGAAGAGCTCCCGGAGCACAACCGGCTCGACGGGGAGCTGGTCAGCTGCTGGAAGGAAGAAACCCCGTCCGGAGGAAACACCGACAGCCCCTCGGCGCGGCCGGTCTACTGGACCCGCACGGTCTGGCTCAGGCCATTCCTGATGGAATTCGATTCCATATCCCAGGCGGCCAAAGGCCTGCGGGCGATGCAGAGAAACTGGGCGGCCTATCCGACCGTTTTGCAGCGAAGGACGGCCCTCATCGCCGAAGCCCTCCCTCCCCTCCCCCTCAAGGCCAAGACCTTCCCCTTCGTCCTGCCCGAAAGCCCCATGGGTGGCTTCACCCTCTTGGACGAAAACCTCCTACTAGGCTCGGCGCTCTGCTCCAGCCCCTTCCCCAACGGGGAGTTCTCTTTCGTGGAAGACAAGATAGGCCCGCCCTCCCGGGCTTACAGAAAACTATGGGAAGCGCTGCTGATGGCGAAAACCCTGCCCGGACCAGGGGACTTCTGCCTGGACGCGGGGGCCAGTCCTGGCGGCTGGACCTGGGCGCTCGCGAAGCTGGGGGCGAGGGTGCTCGCGGTGGACAGGGCCGCCCTTGATCCTTCCGTCTCGAGCATGCCCGGCGTCGAATACCTTCGGCACGACGCGTTTACCTTGAAACCGGCCGATTGCGGGGCGGTGGACTGGCTCTGTTCCGACGTCATCTGCTATCCCAGGGCGCTGTATGAATGGATTTCGCTATGGCTCGAGTCCGGGCGGGCGAAAAACTATATCTGCACGATAAAAATGCAGGGTCCCAGCTTCGACAGGGAAACCACCGAGCTCTTCGCCCGGATACCGGGCTCGAAGGTGCTGCATCTGTGGCACAACAGGCACGAGCTTACCTGGATAAACCTCAAATCCTGGAGGGATGAGGCCGCGTCGAAGCCCGGCGCTGACTTTCTCCCGGAACCGATGGCCTGATCAAAAGGATTTCAGGAAGATAATCTTGGCGCCCGCGCCGAGCGCGGCCACCAGCACGCTGACGATGATCCCGGCTACCAGCACGCCGCCGACGATCGCCAGGCTCGCCTTTTTCTTGTCCATTCCCAGCACCCAGGCCCCCAGGGTTCCTGTCCACGCGCCGGTCACCGGAAAGGGGATGGCGACGAAAACCAGGAGGCCCCAGTACCCGTAGCGCTCTACCTTGCCATGGACCTTCGCCCTGGCCTTTTCGACGAAGCGGTCGAAAAAGTTGCGGTAAAATCCGACTTTGTACAAAAGCTTATGGATCGTGGAAAGAAAGAGGTATGCGATAAACGGCACCAGCACGTTGATGCCCGTGCCCAGGAGGGCGGCGGGCAAAAGGCCGATCCCGTTCAAGACGGCGTAGGGTATGGCGCCTCTCAGTTCCGAAATGGGCAGGAGGGCTAGCAAGGCCGTGTAAATGATGTCGTTGTCCATCGGGCCGGAGTATAGCCTATCCGATCTCCTGGGACAATCGCCGGCGGCCCGGCGATGCTCCGCTTCCGCAGGAATCAGGCCCGGGAAAGGCCGGTCTCCAGGAAGCTTAGCGCGAGCGACTTCAGCCGCTCCGCGTCGGGCTTGATCCAGGTTATGCCGGGCAGGGCTTTCAAGAACGTCATCTGCCGCTTCGCGTACTGCAGGCTGTGAAGCGAAATCGCGGCGGCTATTTCCCGGAGGCCGGCGCCTTCCATTTCAAAAAACTCCCTATAGCCTATAGCCTTCAGGCCGGGGCAGGAAGCCGAGTAGCCGCGGCCACGAAGCGCATCGACCTCGGCGGGAAGGCCGGCGCTGAACATCGTCTTGACCCTCAGGTCGATCCGCGCCTTGAGCTCTTCCCGAGGTCTTTCCACGCCAATTATCAGAAAATCATAATCCCGCCTGGGGAGGGAGGAAGGCGCGAAGCAGGAAGGTGGTTTTCCCGAGGCCCTCAGGATTTCCACCGCCCTGGTCAGGCGATAGATATCCCGTTCGTGGATTCGGTCCGCGCTCTCCGGATCCGCGCGCAGCAGCTCATCCCTCAAGGCCTGGGCGCCCAGGTTCCGCAGGTCCGCGGACACCGCGGCCCGGACTTGGGCATCCGCCGGGGGAGCCGAGGGCACTCCGCAGACGAAGTTGCGCAGGTAGAAACCTGTTCCTCCCGATATCAGGGGAAGCATCCCCCGGGCGTCGAGGTCGGCGCATAGCGCGTCTGCCCTGGCGACGAATTCCCCGGCGGTGTACTGCTCGTCCGGCTCCTTGATATCGATGAGTTCGTGGGGAAGCCTGGCGCGCAGCTCCGGCCCCGGCTTGGCCGTGCCGATATCCATGCCCTTGTAGGCCTGCATCGAGTCGGCGCTGATCACCACCGCCGATCGATAAGGAAGTTCCTGGAAGCGCTCCTGCGGGGAGGAAAAAAAACGAGGAGCTTCCCGGCCGAATACCTCGTCGAGAAGCTCCGTCTTGCCCGAAGCGGTCGGGCCGGTGAGAACTATTACCTTAATTGGATACGAATCGATATTCCACCTGCTTCTCGAAAAGCTGGGAAGTCGAAAGCGATACCACCTTGCCGTTGTTCTTCTCCACCTCGGGAGTCTTGAGCACGGCCAGCTGAAATGCCCGACGATTTATGGCCACCGCCAGCTCGTAGGAGTTTGCGTTGTAATTAATCAATTCGTGCAATGGAATTATCATCCTATGGACTCCTCAAATCTCTCTGCGCCCGGTCCTAAAGGCCGAGCTCGCCCAGCCGCCTGTCAAGATCGTCGAGAAGGCTGGAAGCCTCGTATTCCTTGGACAGGGCCCCCTTGCGGTCCTTGTCCCTGTGCAGCTCGTCGAGGCTCAGCAGGGCGGTTACCAGGGACAGCTTCAGCGGATCCACGATCCTCATCTGGCTGGATACCGCGGAAAGCCTGTTCTTAAAATCTTCCACGAGGCCGTGAATATACTCGGGTTCCTCATCGGTCTTGATGGTGAAGGATACACCAAGAATCTCGATGGGTATCACGTGGGTGGGAGCCTTGGCTCCCTGCCCCTGGGAGGAAGCTTCAGAAGATATCGAGCTCATGTTCGGCTTGATCCCCCAAGACGTTCGCCTTTTCATCGGGACTGGAAGTATCCGTTCCGGCCCCATCGTCCTGTTCGGCATCGGAAAGGGAAATGCCCATCACCAGATCCTCGAAGGCGTCAAGCTTCTCCAAGGCATGGGCGAGCCCTTCTTCTATCCTGCCCTGCTCGTGCCTGAGCTGTTCCGCCTTGGTCTCGAGGTCGGCGGCTTTTTGTTCGGCGCTTGCCGTCCTCTCGCGCAAGGAGCTATTCTCGGCTTCGAGGGCTTGGGCCGCTTTCTCCGACGCCGCAGCCCTTTCCTCGGCCTCGGCGGCCTTCAGTTCCGCGACGGCGAGTTTCTGCTCGATCTCGCGCTGGCGCTCTTCGCCGCGGGAGGTTTCTATCAATCGCTGCTCGAGGTCGGCATTCTCTTTTCTGAGTTTTTCGATGAGAAGAACCGCTTTTTCGACCCGCGCCTCCAGGGCGCGGATCTGCTCGAGACTTACCATGGCCTTAGGCCTGGAGGGCCGCTTTCGCCTTTTCGACGACAGCGGTGAAGGCGGCGGGGTCGCTGATCGCGAGATCGGCGAGAACCTTGCGGTTCACGGCGATGCCTGCCTTGGTCATTCCCTCGACGAAACGGTTGTAGCTGATTTCCTGGGCCCTGCAGGCCGCGTTGATGCGGGCGATCCAGAGGGTCCTGAACACGCCCTTCTTGTCTCTCCTGTCCTTGTAGGCGTCGGAGAGGGCCTTGGCCACCGCGTCCTTGGCGACCTTATAGTTTGAATGGCGGCGGCCCCAATAGCCTTTCGCCAGCTTGAGTATTTTTTTGCGGTGATCCTTCCGCCTGGTGCCGTCTACTGCTCTTGACATTCTAATTCTCCTATTGAGCCCAGTTTAGCCGTTGGGCAGAAGCTTCTTCTTGATCTCATGAACGGGACCAGCGTCAACGTAGCCCGTCTTTCTCAGATTTCTCTTGCGCTTCGTCGTCTTCTTGGTAAGGATATGGCGAAGGTTCATCTTCTTGTATTTCACCTTGCCGCTGGCGGTGAGGCTAAAGCGCTTGCTGGCGGCTTTTTTCGTCTTCATCTTGGGCATGATCTACCATCCTTCTCGTCGTTTCATGGTATGGCGGCGGGTTCGGGAGCCGGAGCCGCCGCTTGTTTCTTGATAATCGCAGCCTTGGGCTGTAGCACCATGGACATGAAGCGTCCCTCCATGAGGGGCAGCCGTTCCACGACGTAAAAGCCTTCCAGCTTGCCAAGGATCTTTTTCAGGATCTCCTCGCCAATTTCCGTATGCGCAAGTTCCCTGCCCCGGAATCGTATGGTGACCTTGACCTTGTTGCCCTGCTCCAGGAAGGACCTGATATGCTCGGACTTGAAATCGAGGTCGTGGCCGGCGATCTTGGGCTGCATCCGGATTTCCTTGAGCTCCGTGGCCTTGGTATGCTTCTTGGCGTCCTTGATCTTCTTTTCCTGCTCGAACTTGAACTTGCCGTAGTTCAGAAGCTTGCATACGGGGGGTACCGACTGGGGAGCCACCTCGACGAGATCGAGTCCGACCTCCCGGGCGATCTTGATCGCTTCCAGGGTCGGAATGATGCCGCGCTGTTCGCCCTTGTCGTCGATAAGCCTTACTTCGCGCACGCGGATCTGCTCGTTGATCCGCAAGTCCTTGTCTGCCAACTGACCTCCTATAATGAACCCATGCTCCGTAACGGGGCTCGGAACCTGGATCCGCCAATCCCAAAGGCTCCGCGGTTGATCGGAGCCCCCAAGACCGGCGCGTATATTACCATATAATTACAAAGCGGGTAAATAGCTGGATAAGCGCTTGGACCCGCCAAAAGTGCGGAAACGGCAAAAAACGCGCTGGCCGATCGAAAAAAAACGCGGCCGCACTGGCCCGGAAGGCCGCTTAGGCCTTGCCCGCCGAACCGAGCACTTCCAGATTCTTGTGCATATAAAGCTTTTTAAGCTCGTCCCTGGCCGGTCCCAGGTATTTGCGGGGGTCGAACTCCTCGGGCTTCTCGGCCAGGGTCTTGCGGATGAGGGCGGTCATGGCCAGCCTGCCGTCGGAATCGATATTGATCTTGCAGACGGCGCTGCGGGCCGCCTTGCGAAGCTGCTCCTCGGGAATTCCCACCGAGTCCTTCAGCCTGCCTCCGAATTGCTCGATCATGCGCACGTACTCCATCGGCACGGAAGAGGATCCGTGGAGGACGATGGGGAAGCCCGGAATTCGGCGCTCGATCTCCTGGAGGATATCGAAGCGCAGGGGAGGAGGAATGAGAACGCCGTCGGCGTTCCTTGTGCACTGCTCGGGCCTGAACTTGGCCCTGCCGTGGCTGGTGCCGATGGAGATCGCCAAGGAATCGACGCCTGTCTTCTTGACGAAGTCCTCCACTTCCTCGGGCCTGGTGTAATGGCTGTGCTCGGCGGAGACATCGTCCTCGACCCCCGCCAGCACTCCCAGCTCTCCCTCCACGGACACATAGTCCTTTCGGGAGTGGGCGTAATCGCAAACCTTCTTGGTAAGGGCCACGTTCTCCTCGTAAGAAAGATGGGATCCATCGATCATCACCGAGGAAAAGCCGTTTTCTATACAGTCTACGCAAAGCTCGTAGCTGTCCCCGTGATCGAGGTGGAGGACGATGGGGATGGGGTAACCAAGTTCCCTGGCGTACTCCACGGCGCCTTTGGCCATGTTGCGCAGAAGGGTGGAATTGGCGTATTTGCGCGCCCCCGAGGAAACCTGGAGGATGACCGGGCTCTTGGTTTCCACGCAGGCCTGGATGATAGCCTGCATCTGCTCCATATTGTTGAAATTATAGGCGGGCAAGGCATAGCCGCCGGCTACCGCCTTGGCAAATAGATCGACTGTGTTCGAAAGACCTAGTTCCTTGTAACTTGTCATGATTCCTCCGGAAAGCTTCTCTCGATATGATTTTCCTGTTAATCTTATGGGCGTGCGAGCCGGCAGTCAAGCAGGCGAGACTCGGAGAGGAAGGATGCCGATGAGGCGCCGAAACGATTTGATATATAGACTGACGATCACGATCGGCCTCGCCCTCGTTCTCTCGGGCTGCGTTCCTGCTGACAGGCCCCCAGCGACCGCCGCCTATATCGACGAAGCTTTCGCGAGGCTTTTCCCCGAAACAGCATCGTATCTGGCCAAGCGGCCAGGTTTGATAAATACAAAAGCGGGGGCTCAAGATCGAATCGACGCTTCATCCGGTGTAAAACAGGAGGGGTATGTCGCACTGGCCAGGCTCCCTGGTAATTCCGAAAAACTCCTCCTGGATTGGCGGACCGGGCTTTCGGCGCCGGCGGCACTCGTTGCCAGCCCCCTGGCGGCCGCGAGCCTCATCCTGGCCCTTCCGGCCCCTGGGCCGCACGCTTCTTCACCGGAGAGCGAAAAGACCGAAGCCTCGCCTAGCGACGATTCGATGGGCGCGACTATACATTCCAATTTGCCCCGGCTGGTGGTCCCCTTCGGCGGCTCTTTGGCGGCGCGGAACAAAAACCTTTGGAGCCTTGAGTACGATTATCCTTCCGCCTACGCCGAGCTAGGCGCAAAAGCTGGGAAGATCGTCGCGAAGGAAAATTCCTCCCTTACGAAAGAGAACAAGGCAATCTGCCTTGTCATATTCCAGGACAATATTCTTCGGGGAAAGGGGGCTGTGGACGCTTTCAGCCTGAGCTACGACTCCATAGCCGGGGAAGAATCGCTCAAGATAGAGATGATCCCCGATGCCGGATCTTCCGTCGACAGTCGCGGTGCCATCGAGCAGATCTATACGAAATATCTGGACTCTCAAACCCTTTATCGTCCCGCCGTCGTCGTGCTTGGAGTCGACGACGCTTACGCCGCGGAGGAAGCCGCGCGAAATGGTTTCGGCTCGGCCGGAGAAGGCAAGTCGCCAGAGCCCGAATTCATGGCGGACTGTGGTTCCTGGGGCGAAGGCCGGGCGAGCCGGAGGCTTTTTGCCTGGAGGATCGAGGCCGATGGGCGGAAAATTGGCAAAAAAGCCTACGCTCTAGCCCGGAAGCTCGACACTGAAGCTGGGCCGGAAGGCGCCGCGGCGACTGAGGATGAAAAAAGCTCAGTTACCGGAGAAAGCAGAGTCAGCCTCGTACCCCTTCGACTTCTCGCCCGGGGCGGAATATTCTGAAACTCCTCTCCTGTACCTCTTTCACGAGCTCTTGAACTCCGACTCCGAGAGCAGAGGCGGCGAAGGCGTAAGTTCGCCCGATATCAAGAGGCGTCGATGCCCTCCCCCTGAGTGGCATGGGATTCATATAGGGAGAGTCGGTTTCTATAAGAAAGGCCTTATCCATTACCGCGATCTTGAGGGCTTCCATCAAAGGCTGGGATTTGCCGTAGGTCAAGTTGCCCGCGAATGACAGAAGGCAGCCTAAAGCCAGAAAGGCCTCAGCCTCCTCGGGGCCGTAGCTGAAACAGTGGATCACCACCGGTATCCTGCCGCCCAGGGCCGAGACGACAGCCAGGCTGTCCTCGAAGGCGTCCCTCGAGTGAACGATGAGAGGCAGTCCCTTAGCCTGGGCGAGCGCGGCTTGGGCTTCGAAAAGCGCGAGCTGCCGGTTCTTGTCGGCCTCCATGTGGAAATAATCCAGGCCGCACTCGCCCAGAGCTCGGCACGAGGGGTCGCTGATGTCGGCTTCGAGCAGTTCGAGGGAAGCCCCGGGGTCGGCGAGGGCCTCGCCCCCAGGCCAGAGCCCGGCGCTGAAGCCGACAAAAGGCAGGGAGCCGAAGCGGCTCTGCCTGACCGATAGATCCCCAGGCCTCGTGCCAATATCCAGGATGAAAGGAAGACTGTCCGCCAAGGCTTGCCCAGGCTCCGCCATGGCCCAGGCGGCTCGATAAGGTTCGAAGAGCCTCTCCAGCCCCTGGCCGCCGAAGCGCTCTCCTATATGCCCTAGATGGGCGTGTGTATCGGTAAGGGGGACGGGCGCGGACTGGCCCGCTCCAGGCACCGGCTCCCCTAGGCCCTCGGCTTCAATTTTCCTCGGCATGCCGCACCACGAAGGAAAGTTCCTCTCCCTCCTTGCCTACCTGAATCGTATCCCCTTCGGCCAGGTCGCCTGAAAGGATCAACTTGGAGAGAGGATTTTCCAGGAGAGACTGGATAGCCCGCTTGAGCGGCCTCGCGCCGAAGCGCCTATCGTAGCCCTCGGAGGAAATGAAGGCCTTGGCTTCGGGAAGCAGCTCGATGGCGATATCCCTCTCCTTGAGCCTGTCGGCCAGTTCTTTTAGCCTCAGCTCCGCGATGGCGCCGATCATGGCTTCCGTAAGCCTTTCAAAGAGCACGATCTCGTCTATCCTGTTGAGGAACTCGGGCTTGAAGTGCAGCTTTAGAAGATTGTCGATCTCAGGCCTCACCGCATCCATGCTCTCGGCCTCCAGGATGAGCTCCGAGCCTATATTGCTGGTCATTATGATGATGGCGTTCCTGAAGTCCACCACCCTTCCCTGCCCGTCCGTGAGCCTGCCGTCGTCGAGGGTCTGCAGAAGAACGTTGAATACCTCGGGATGGGCCTTCTCCACCTCGTCGAAGAGGATCACCGAATAAGGCCTCCTCCGCACCGCCTCGGTGAGCTGCCCGCCTTCTTCGTAGCCCACGTAACCCGGAGGGGCCCCGATGAGCCTGGAAACCGCGTGCTTCTCCATGTACTCGCTCATGTCGATGCGGGTGAGGGACTTCTCGTCGTTGAAGAGGAATTCCGCCAGGGCCTTGGCCAGCTCTGTCTTGCCCACGCCGGTGGGACCCAGGAAGAGGAAGGAGCCCAAGGGCTTCCGTGGGTCGGAAAGGCCGGCCCGGTTGCGTCGTATCGCGTCGGCCACGGCAGCGAGCGCCTTGTCCTGGCCGATGACCCTCTTCGACAGCTGAGCTTCCAGGTCGACATATTTTTTCGACTCGCTGGAGAGCATCTTGGAAACAGGTATGCCCGTCCAGGCCGAAACCACCCTGGCGATGTCCTCCTCGGAAACCTCCTCGCGCAGAAGCCTGGATTCGCTCTTCTCGGACTTCATCTCGGCGGAGAGCCCGTCGAGGCGCTTCTGGGCTTCCAACAGCTTCCCGTACTTTATCTCCGAGGCCGCCGCCAGGTTCCCCTCCCTGAGATATCGATCCGACTCCAGCTTGAGGTCTTCCACGCTCTGCTTAAGGCCTCGTATTTCCTCGATCTTTTTCTTTTCCCTGTCCCAGCGGAGCCTCATGGCGTCCCTGCTTTCCCTGAGCCCCGCCGATTCCTCCTCGAGCCTGGCAAGGCGCTCCATGCTGGAGGCGTCGCTTTCCTTCTTGAGGGCCTGAATCTCCATGGTGAGCTGGATGAGCTTCCGCTCTATGACATCGAGATCGGTGGGCTGGCTTTCGATCTCCATCTTGAGGCGGCTGGCGGCCTCGTCCACCAGGTCGATAGCCTTGTCGGGCAGGAAGCGGCTGGTGATGTAGCGGTCCGATAGGGTCGCGGCGGCGATGAGGGCGTCGTCCCGTATCCTGACTCCGTGATGAAGCTCGTAGCGATCCTTCAGGCCGCGGAGGATGGCGATGGTGGATTCCACCGAAGGGGCGGCGCAGTAGACGGGCTGGAAGCGCCGCTCCAGGGCCGCGTCTTTTTCGATATGCTTCCTGTATTCATCCAGGGTCGTCGCCCCGATAGCCCTGAGCTCGCCCCTGGCCAAGGCGGGTTTCAGCAGGTTGGACGCGTCCATGGCTCCCTCGGCGGCCCCGGCCCCGACCAGGGTATGAAGCTCGTCGATGAAAAGTATGACGCTTCCGTCGGACTTCTGGATTTCCTCGATAAGAGCTTTGAGCCTTTCCTCGAACTCGCCCCTGAACTTAGCCCCCGCCACCAGGGAACCCAGATCCAGGGCCAGGAGTCTTTTCCGCCTCAAGCCTTCGGGAACGTCCCCCGAGACTATCCGCTTGGCGAGACCCTCCACGATAGCCGTCTTGCCGACGCCCGGCTCCCCGATTATCACGGGATTGTTCTTGGTCCTGCGGGAGAGCACCTGCATGACGCGGCGAATCTCCTCGTCCCTGCCGATCACGGGGTCGAGCTTGTCCGCCCTGGCCAGGGCGGTGAGATCTCGGGTATAGCGCTCCAGGATCCTGTACTTTTCCTCGGCCTCCTGGTCGCTCGCCCTCCGGGAGCCGCGGACAGAAACGAGGGCGGAAAGCACCCGGTCCTTATTCACCCCCTGGGCTTTAAGAAGCGAGGACGCGGCTCCCTCCGCGGCCAGGATGCCGAGCAAAAGGTGCTCGGAGGCGACGAAGTCGTCCTTGAGCGCCGCCGCCTCGGATTCGGCCTTGGCGAGGGCCTTGGAGGCGTTGTTCGAGAGATAGAGCTGGGCCGCGGCCCCATAGGATTTCGGAAGCTTCGCCACCAGGGATTCGGCCGCCGTCGTCAGCGAAGCCTTGTCTCCTCCGATTCGATCCAGGAGCGCGGGAACCACCCCTTCCTCCTGCTGCAAGAGAGCGAGCAAGATATGTTCGTTCTCGACACTGGGATTGTCTTTGGCCTGGGCGAGCGCGGATGCCGCCCTGATGGCCTCCTGGGCCTTGAGCGTGAATTTTTCGTAGTTCATAGGATTTCCTTGTGCTTAAAAGATACGAAGGAGGAGGGCTCCAGGCAAGCCGAGCGGGGCTACGCTGATGATACGGACTTTCGCCGGCCAGGCGGCCCGGCATCCCGTGCTTTCCAGCGGGCGCGGCGTCTGTTATTCTTTCCCCATGGATCGACAATTCAAGGCTGTGGTTCTCCACGGTTTTTCAAACGAAGAAGCTCTTGAGGTATTGTGGGCGGTGCGCGCCATCGGCCAGGCGGGACCTTCGCCCGCCTTCGCGACCACGACGGCGTCCAACCTGGAATGGAAGCTCGGCGAGCTTCTTGAGCATTTAGCCGAGGAGCATAAGGCTATGGCGGAGCGGTAAAAGGGCGGGTGAAGCCTGCGGCCCCGCCTTTACGGGCCTTATTCCGGATCGAAGTCGGGAATCTTCCCCTTGAGGGCGGCTATGAAATCCTCCCCCTTGGATCCCTTCCTCAGCGCGACGAAGACGACGTTATCCCTTCCCGAAATCGTCCCCAGCACGTCTTCCATGCCCATATTGTCTATAGCCAGGGCCACGGAGTCTGAGTGGCCGGAGAAGGTTCTCACCACGACGATGCTTTCGTTCCAGTCCACCGACACGTATCCGCGCAGAAAGTCTTGGATCGAGTGCTTTTCCGACTCCTTGCGCTCCTCTTCCGAGGGCATGGTGTAATAGTAGCCGCTGTGCCCGTCCGCCACCTTCCCCACCTTGAGGTACTTCAAATCCCTGGAAAGGGTGGCTTGGGTGACCGTGTAGCCGGCCTCGGCGAGAAGCTGCAGCAGGGAATCCTGCGAATCGATGCGATGGGTTTTTATGAGCGACTTGACAACCTTAAGGCGCTCCAGTCTTTCTTTCATGGTTTTTCAATCTCCGTAGGCAGTGGATTATATCGAATTATTGCATAAATATTAGTTTTTCTCAAGGAGTATCGCCCTCCTCTCCCCCCTTGCTTCCCCAGCCCAGCCGAACCTGAAGCCTATGCACGAGGATGTCCCAATTGCTTTTGTCCGAGAAAAACTCCTTAGTCGCCGCGTAGCCTGAATCGAAAAGCTTCGCGTAGGTCCCGTCGCCGGCCTCTATGTCGAAATGCGTCATGGGAACGCCCTGATCGTCGATAAAGACCGTCCTTCCCTTGTTCTTTTCCCTGAATGGGATGAGCTGATCCTGGACGTTGTTGAGCGTTTCGAAGAGGGCCCCGATGTAATCGGCCAACCCCTTGATTTCCTTTTGCTTGAGGGCTTGGTCGGAGGAATAGAGGAAGAAGCCCAGGCTTTCGGCGTTGACTCCCTTTGTCATTCTCCGCCCGAACCTGGGATCGTCGAAGAGTTCGATCGGGTAATTCCACATAAGCCCGCCGTCTGCGTAATACTGCGGCCCCTGGGTGCCGGGATACTCGAAGGGTATTGCCTCGAAGAAAAGGGGGATGGACATGGAAATGCGCACCGCCAAGGCGACCTCCATGTCAGGAGTCGTCTCGTAGGAGAAGACCCGGCTTCTCCGGTTCGAGATATCGGTGCCGGTGACATAGAGAGACAGGAAGGCGCGACCATCCTTATGGATGGCCGCATCGCGGAAGTCGCTGAAACTGTAGGCGGCCTTTTCGGCGGAAAAATTGCTCGCTATCAGCCCCCGCAACCACTGGTACAGGTAGTCGCTGGAATACCAGCCCTTTTCCTGCACGAGACGGATGCTGCACTGGAGGTTTTTAAAAAGCCCGTGGGACTGGAGGCGAGCTGAAAGCCGCTTCCCCACTACGCCAGCGTCTTCTTCCTTGAGGTCCCCCTCGGCGGGAACCCTCCGGTAGTCCAGGCTGTCGGCTACGGCTTTCAGTTCCTTGAAATCCGGATAGTTCAAGGCGAGGACGGCCGCGGTTATGGCTCCCGCCGAGGTACCCGCCACCCGTTCGGCTGATCGCATCAATCCGTTATCGTAAAGATACTTGATAGCACCCAGGTAGGCGGCCCCTCTCACCCCTCCGCCCTTGAAGATTAAGTTCTTATACTGCGGCATCCGTTAGGCTCCTGTCTTCTCCCGCGATCATAGAAGAAGCATACAGCCTCAAGGGTTGAACAGGAAGGCCTATACGCGTTAGCGTACCCTCATGAGCGAAATTTCCCCGCACTCCGAAACGCTCGAGCGGAACGGGCTACTGCCCTTCGCCGCGCCGCGCTACTGGCTCGACCTGGCGTCCGAGGATCCCGAAAGCTGCCGGCGGGACAAAAAAGGCGTGCCCTTGGACCCGATCCTGGCCCAAGCGCTCCCTTCTTTCGCCGAGCTGGCGGAAACCCCCATGGAATCCTACGATCCCCTTCGAGAAAAGGAACACTCGCCCTTGCCGAAGCTCGTGCATCAATACTCCTCCCGGCTGCTCATCAGGGTTACCGGAGCCTGCCCGCTCTATTGCCGCCATTGCTTCCGCCGCAACCTCCTGCCCTCGGAGAGGGGATTCATCTCCTCGGAGGAAATCCTTCGCGCCCAGGGATACTTGAAGGAGCATCCCGAGCTGCGGGAGATACTCATCTCGGGCGGGGACCCCTTGAGCGCCCCCAACGAAAAGCTCGAAGCGCTTTTCGCCGCGCTGCGCGAGGCGAGGCCCGATATCCTGCTGAGACTTTGCACCAGGGCGCCGGTTAGCTTCCCCGAGCGGGTGGACGACGCGCTCCTATCCATGCTTCGAAATTATAGACCTCTGCGAATCGTCATCCAGGCTAACCATCCCAAGGAGCTGAGTCCGCTCTTCCTGGAAAAAATCGGCAAGATCATCGACGCCGGCATTCCGGTACGAAGCCAGACCGTGCTGTTGCGGGGAGTCAACGATGATCCGGATACGCTGGAAGCGCTGTTCGCGGGCCTGTGCCGCGCCGGGGCGGACCCCTATTACCTTTTCCAGGGCGATCTGGCGGCGGGCACGGCGCATTTTCGCGTCCCGCTCTCGCGAGGTCTGGCGATCCACCAGGAACTGAGAACGAGGCTTTCGGGCCTCGAGATGCCCCGCTACGCCGTGGACGCCCCCGACGGGGCCGGCAAGCTGTATCTTCCCGAAAGCGTCGTCTCGAGGCAGAAGGATGAAAAGGGAGAGTATTGGTTGCTCAGGGCTCCCGACGGAACCCTGCACCGCTATCCCGAGGAAGCCTAGGGGCTCCTAGGCTTCGGACCGCTTATTCCCACTCGATCGTGGCGGGGGGCTTGGACGAAACATCGTACACCACCCTTCCCACCGCAGGCACCTTGTTGGTGATGGCCGAGGAAATGGCGATGAGATCCTCGGGATCGAAGGGATAGACGTCGGCTGTCATTCCGTCGGTGCTCTTGACCGCCCGCAGCGCCGCCACGTAGCCGTATTTACGCTCGTCCCCCGCCACTCCGACCGAACGTATGGGAAGAAGGACGCAGAAGGCCTGCCATATCTTGTCGTAGAGGCCGCGGGCTCTCAGCTCCGAAATGTAGACCGCGTCGGCTTCCCGCAGGATGTCGCATTTTTCCTTGGTAACCTCGCCGAGAATGCGTACGCCCAGGCCGGGGCCCGGGAAGGGATGGCGACCGACGACGCGCTCGGGCAGGCCTAAAAGGCGGCCGAGGGCGCGGACCTCGTCCTTGTAAAGCCGGTCCAAGGGTTCGATCACCCTTCCATCGGCCCGCTTCTTCTCCACCAGCGGACTTCGGACGTTGTGGTGGCTTTTTATCACCTGTGCCTTCTTTCCTACGCCCTTCCCCGATTCTATGAGATCGGTATAGAGGGTGCCCTGGACCAGGAAGGCCTCGGGAATTCCCATGCGCGCCACCTCCCGCTCCTGGATCGAGATGAATAGGTCGCCGATGATCTTGCGCTTTTTCTCGGGATCGGCCTCGCCGGCCAGAGCGCCGAGGAAGTCCGCCTCGGCGTCCACCTTGTGGAGGTGGCGGGCTCCGAGGGAGGATAGATTGGCCATCACCTCGTCGCTCTCGGCCTTGCGCATGAGGCCGGTATCGATATAGAGAAGATATATCTGTCCGGGATCGAGTATCCTGAGCAGGAAGGCGCCAGCGACCGTGGAGTCGACGCCGCCGGATATCAGGAGAAGAGCCGGCTGGTCGCCGATCTTGGCCTTGATCAACCCGGCCTCCTGTTCGAGATAGGCTTCCATGCTCCAGCCTCGACTGGCTTTGCATATGCCCAGAACGAAATTGCCGAGAATTTCCTGGCCGAACTCGCAGTGGCTCACCTCGGGATGGAATTGGACGCCCCAGCGCTTACCATCTTCATGAACCAGGGCGGCGGGGATGCCGCCCTCGGATTCGGCTATGACGGACCAGCCCGCTCCCGGCTTGAGAATCGAGTCGCCATGGCTCATCCAGCTTACGAACCGGCGCTCCACCCCGGTGAAGAGGGGGTTTTCGGCTCCCGCGGCTCCGAGGCGCACCTCGCGCCGGCCGTACTCCCGTTCCGGAAGCCGTTCGACCGCGCCGCCCGATTCCAGGGTCATGCGCTGGATACCGTAACAGATGCCCAGCAGGGGCAATCCAAGGCCGTAGATTTTGGCGTCGGGCGCCGGCGCCTCGGCATCGTAGGCGCTGAAAGGGGATCCGGAGAGAATGATGCCCGCAGCATCCCCGAGCGCAGCCTCGTTCAGCGGGGAATCGCCGGGGATAATCTCCGAATAGACGCCCAGCTCCCTCACCCTCCGGCCGATCAACTGCGTGTACTGACTTCCGAAATCGAGAATCAGGATCTTGTCCACGGGCTCTCCCTCACGATGGTCTGCTTTCTGTCCGAACCTACCGAGATAATGGAAACAGGGGTCTCGGTGAATTCCTCGATGAATTCGATATATTCCCGGGCCCGCAGCGGAAGGTCTTCCCAGGAGCGGGCTTCGTCTATGCGGGTATTCCAGCCGGGGAACTTCTTGAGCACCGGGATGGCCGACTCGAGCTGGCGCACCGAGGCGGGGAAGTCCTCGACCACCTTGCCGTCGATCTTATAGGCCACGCAGGCTTCGAACTCGGGCAGGGAATCGTATACGTCTATGTGGGTCATCACCAGGCGATCTATGGAGTTGACGATGCAGGCGTAGCGCAGGGCCACCAGGTCCAGGTAGCCGCAGCGGCGGGGGCGGCCCGTGGTCACCCCGTATTCGTTGCCCGTCGTGCGGATGAAGTTGGACAGGGAGCCGGGGGAGTCGTCGGCGAACTCCGTCGGGAAGGGGCCGTTGCCCACCCTGGTGGTGTAGGCCTTGAAGACGCCAAGGATCCTGTCCACCCGGCGCAGGCCGATGCCGCCCTGGGCAGCCGCCCCCGCCGCGCAAGACATGCCCGAGGAGACAAAGGGATAGCTGCCTGTATCGATGTCCAGCAAGGCTCCCTGGGCTCCCTCGAAAAGGGTCCAGACGTTTTTATGTCGATACAGATAAGCTCCCGAGTCCACAGCCATGGGCAGAAGCCTGTCCCGCCACGTATCGAGAAAGGCCCTATCCTCGTCCGAAAGATTGGCCAAACGTTCCGGATCATCGATATCAGCCAGCCTGATCCCGTCCCTGGACGCCTTGAAGGAATAGGCAACTCCTATACCTCTGCCTGTGGTTCCGATAGGCTTATTCCGCTTGGCGTCGATTTCCTTGTCCAGGTTTTTATAGCTGGGAAGAACGATATGAGCCCTGTCGGAGATGAGCACCCTGCCCTCCCAATCGACGCCCTTGGCCGCCAGGTCTCCCAGTTCGGAGAAAAGCGCTTCGGGATCTACGACCATGCCGCTGCCGAGAATGACCGTCTTGTCGGGGTAGAGTATGCCGGATGGCACGAGATGGAGCGCGTACTTGGTTCCAGAGAGCACGATGGTGTGCCCGGCGTTTGCGCCACCGGAAAAGCGAACGACGACCCCCGCCTCGTGGGCGAGATAGTCGACTATTTTGCCCTTTCCCTCGTCGCCCCACTGGGCCCCGATAATTACTACGTTCATGCTCAGCTCCTCGCTTGGTATTGAAACAATGCTCCTGCGTAGATCCTAGTACAAAAGACGAGAAAAATCAGCGCTTCCGGGCGAAAACCCTGTAATTGATATCGGGGAAAAGGTTGTTCCTCCGCTCCAGGCTGGTGAGCCATTCGGTATCCACCGTGTTGGCGCAGAGCATTTCGTAAATCTTGGTGAAGTTGCCCACCGATTCCTCGATCTGCCTTCGCGCGAAATCGCCGGACTGGCCGGAACGCAACAGCAGGGGCCAGTCGGACGACATGGTCAGAAGCGCCTCCCGAGCGCCCTGGTCTAGTATGCGCTCCCTCAAGCCCGATTCGTCGGGAAAACGCTCGGCCAGTTCGGTCATGCGCTCTACGGTCTGCCTGCTATGCCGGTGTACCCAGTCGTTGGAGCCGTCCAGCCATACCTCCGCGTATCCACCTTCTCCCCAGGACGAAAATTCCGGCTCGGATACCGGATTGTCCTGATCGCCGCGATCGTACTCGCTTAAGGTGACGAACTGAAGATCATCGTCTTCCTTTTTGCGCGCGGCCGCCCTGAAGAGCGCCTCGAGGAAAAGCGGCCCCTCGAACCACCAATGGCCGAAAAGCTCCGCGTCGTAGGGGCAGACGATCAAGGGCTTTCGGTCCTTCATCCACTGGGCGGCCGCGCGGGCGGAGTTTTTTCTCTCCGACAGGAAAGCCCTTGCGTGTTCCACCACCCTGGCCGAGGCCGCCACCGGCTCGTAAGGGCGCTTGCGGTCCGTCTTTCCCGTCACGGACCAATATTTGTAACCGGTAAACCCCCGCTCCACGCCGTTTCCCAGATAGGGGCTCACGTAAGCGCTGTCCAGGTCGTAGCCGATATCCCTGTAGAAATCCCTGTATACCGGATCTGCGGGATAGCCTTCCGTCTCCGACCAGACCGCCTTGGTGGCTCCGGCGTCGCGCACGAAGAGCTTGAGGCCCGAAGGACTTCGCAGAGGCGTAAAGGAGCCGAACTGGGGCACGGGCTTGCCCAGGAGCGCTCCCCGGGTAGTGACTATGCTGTAGCGGATATTGTAGTTTGCCAGCATTTCTCCCAAACCCGGGTACCAGCCGAACTGGGGAAGCCAGAATCCCTGGGGGATTTTTCCGAAAACGGTTCGATGTGTGACGATCGCCGTTTCGATCTGGGCCAGTACGGCCTGCGGCGCGTCCTGGTACAGGGGCAAGAAAGCGTGGGTAGCCGCGCTCGTGAGAAGATCGATCTTGCCGCGTTTATAGTAATAATCGTATCCGACGAGAATATTGCGGAAATAGAGCTGTTCGAAATCTTCCTTGTTGCGGCGATATAAGGATTCGTAAAGCTGGGCCAGGGGAGAGAAGACAGAATCGCCGCCGAGCCGTTTTTTTTCAGTCGCCGCCAAGTCAAGCTGCAAATCCAGATACCGTAGGTAGCGTTCGCCCAGGAGTTTATCCGAAAGCATCGACAGCAAGGTAGGGGACATGGACAGGCTCAACTTGAAGGGAATGGAGTCGGCATCGAGCTTCCTGAAAAGCCGCAGCAGTGGCAGATAGGTCTCCGAGATCGCCTCGAACAACCAGCGTTCCTCGAAAAAAGCCTCGTACTCAGGCTTGCGCACAAAGGGCAAATGGGCATTGAGCACTAAGGCTATGGAGGGCTTGTTCGTCACGGGCGCTTATTCCTCTTCGGCCACGAGAATTCTGCTTGGGTTGTCAGCGCCGGGCTCGACCAGGTGCAGGCCCTCCAGATCGGAAAGTATGAGGAGGCTTTTTGTCATTTGCGGAAGCTTTGAAAGTCCCTCCAGATGATGAATAGGCATTCTGACCTCATTGGACCTGGCGAACACCTTGATCTTGTCGATAGTGCGGAAACAGAGGTCGACGCGATAAGAATGTCCTGGTCTGGGAATATTGATATACCATTTCCAGTCTTCCATGGTGACCTGGATGTCGAAATAACTCCTGCGCCCCTCGCCGCTGGAACCCATCTCCACCACCCTGAGGAATAAGCCGGACGCCCCGTCTTCCTCTCCTAGGCTTGCCCTGCGCTGGTCGGCAATATCCCAATACGCATAGATCCAGGAAGGATCCCTGGGAAGGGCGCGAATCATTGTCTCGTTATATCGGTCGGGCACACAGGCCGCTATCGGAGCCGTATAGGGGCTGAAAGAACCTCCCGAGAGCTTTTTTTCCTCAACGTGGCCGGTTCCGTCATGGCTGAACACGCTTTCCCTATCCTCGTCCTCCAGGGCTGACACTATTTCTTCTACTATAAAAGGACGATCAAGGCCTTCGGGAATGTAGAATCCCATGCGCTCCGCGAGCAGCAGCAACTCCTGGTCTGAGAGCAACGACAACTTTTCCGGATTCACGGCCTTATAGTGAAAAACCTGGCCCCAAAAGTCAAGTATGAGAGAACGAGCCTCCGACGGCCGATTTATTGCGTCGCGCCGCCGGTCGACGACTGCTCGGGGTTTCCTATCGCCGCCGGTTCCGCGCCTGAAATCTGCGGCGCCGGTTTCTTCCCCCCAGACCTGGTCCTGCGGCGGACCTTCTTCGGCTTCTGCAGCGGCGAAAGCCCCGAATTGCGGTAAATCATGAGCACCGCGGCTTCCAGGTCCACCCGCGGAGGATTCAAAGGCTGTATAAAGGTTCTGGCCGCCAGCAGCGACTGCCTGAACTTCTCCCCCGAATCCTCAACGCTCGTCCCCTCGGCGAGCAGATACGATTTGAGAAAATAGGAAAGTATCACCGAAAGCGTCCTTGCCTTGCCGCCCTGCCCTTGGTTCGACGCTTCTACTTCCTCGACTCCCTCCTCAAGCACCAACTTCTGCTCGTCCAGGCTTTTGAGGTCGGCGAACAGCCTGTTGGCGTAGGCGATATCTTCCCTCATCCTTGCCCAGACCGAGGGGACGAAGTAATGAAGTATCCTAAATTCAACAAGGGCGCGGAATACTTTTTCGGCCTTGCCGCAGGCCAGGATCTTGAAAAACTCTTCGGTCATCCGGGAGGGGCTGACGTCGGCCAGCAGCCGTGAATCCCTCCGGATAGCCCTTCTCAGGCTGAAGGGAATAAGAAAGCCCGCGGAAATCCCGTACTTGATGCATCGAACAATCCTGACGGGGTCTTCCTTGAATATCAAGCCAAGCGGGATGATCGGCTTGACCTTCCTGGCCCGCAGATCCTTGTACCCGCCCACGAAATCGACCAGGCTCAGATCGGTAGGATCGAGGTACAGGGCATTGAAGGTAAAGTCCCGCCTGAGGACGTCTTCGTCCATGCTGCCGAATTCATTGCCCACCGAGCCGTTTTTGTTGGACCTGAAGGTGCTCACCTCGAAAAGTTGGCCACCGGCCTGGATATGCACGAGCCTGAATCGTTTGCCGATGACCCTGGCGTTGCGGAATAATCGTTTTATCTTGTTGGGGAGGGCGTCGGTCACAAGGTCGAAATCCTTGGGAGCCTTGCCCTGGACCAGGTCCCGCACTGCTCCTCCCACGATGTAGGCCTGATGTCCTTCCGCCTTCAGGCGCTCGACGATACGAAGGGCGTCGGAATCGATCATGGATTTTTTGATCCCATGCTCGGATTCGGTATAGACGAGGGCTTTTTCGACTAAATTGCCTTTCCTGTCGCGCGAATACCTGATGAACACTTACGAAGCCTCACTCGTTGGATCTGGGGCTCGACGACCCGACGGCTGCCTATATAAAGCCCCGGCGCTGCGGAAGAGCCGAAATCCCTCGATTTCATGCAATTATGCAATCATCCGCCGCTATTGTGCAATATGCCGGGCAAACCAGTCTACAAGATCGGCAAGTACTTCGTCCTTGTTGATTTCGTTGAGTGTCTCGTGCCTGCAGCCTTCGTAGCAATGGGTTTCGAAATCCACAATCCCAAGATTCTTGAACGATTGAGCAAGTCTCTCGCAGCCGGCTTTCATCCCTATCACAGGATCCTCCGACCCGCAAAACAAATAAATCGGAAGTCTCGTAGGAATGCTGTCGAAGAATCCCGGCGTGTAAATGAGATCAAGTCCTTTAAGCAAATCCGCGTAGAATCCAAAACTGCAGACGAAGTTGCATTTAGGATCGGACAGATACTCGTCGACGGCGCGATAATCCCTGCTGATCCAATCCGAGCTCGTTCTGCCTTCATTAGCTTTTTTGTTATAACTTCCGAAATTTAGGCTTCGGAGAAGCCTCGCGGGGACCCTTCCACCTTTTATTTTGATGCCAATGGCCGCCACGATCTTGCCTGAAAGGCTAAGTAATACCGGTGGCTTCTCGGGCGGAGCGGAAAGCACCACGCCTTCAAGATAATTACCGTAAATACTGCACAATCCCATTCCTAAAAGGGCGCCGAAGGAGTGCCCGAAAAAGAAAAGCGGGACCCCGCCCTGCTCCTTCGCGGCGAAGTCCCCCAATTCTACGAGGTCATCCAAAACCCTTCTGAATCCGTCTTTGTCTGCGAGATAGCCCCTGTTTTCCCCGATATCAGTATCGCCATGGCCGCGCAAATCGGGAAGGTAAGCCGCGACGCCAATTCCAGCCAAGGCCTCGGCTAACTCGATATATCGCCCGCTGTGGTCGTTCATTCCATGTCCGACCAACACCACCGCTTTCGGTGCTGAAAGAGGAAGGCTCCGTCTGTAGGCGAGAATTTTGCCGTCCGACGCCTTGAACCTCATGCCGCTTTCTACCATATGCCTTCCTCCGGGCGCTAAAAGACTTTTTTTCTATTTTCAGTATAAGGCCCGAAGCAGTACGTTGCAAGAAGGCATTGCGTTCCATAGGTGCTGGTCGAAAATCGGGCTAAAAGGTTATACTTTCTCATGGTTCTAAATTGGCCGTATCGGCGATTTTCTTCTCCGGCGGCAAGGGATGAGCGTGAAGACCTTTATCAGCCACAGCAGAAATGAAACGATAACCTTGGGCGAACGTATCGGAGCCGCGGCGCCCTCTGGCGCGGTTATCGCTTTCAGGGGCGGTCTGGGCATGGGGAAAACCACCCTCTCCAAAGGCATCGCCCGAGGCTTGGGAATTGAGGAAGAAATCAGTTCCCCCACCTATACCATCATTTCCGAATACCCCGGTCGTCTTCTCTTGCGCCATATCGACGCGTACAGACTGCGGGGGGAGGCGGATTTCGAGGAAATCGGCGGCCTGGAGCTTCTGGGAGCCCCTGGGACCCTCTGCCTGATCGAGTGGAGCGAAAAACTGCGGGATATCCTCGATGCGGATTCTTGCATAATCGAAATAGAGATGGGCGGGACCGGAGAGCGGATATTCTCCCTCAGCGGCTCCTGGCTGGAGGACCTGATTTCATGAACATACTCGCCTTCGATTGCTCATCGGACCTGCTGACCGTCGGGCTGGCCAGAAAAGACGGTCAAGTTTTCAGCCTCGCCGAAAAGGGCTTCAAGCATACTGAACTTCTCCTGCCTTGCATCGGTCGCTGCCTGGAAAAAGCCGCGGTGCGGACATCTTCGATAGACCTCATAGCCTGCACCGGAGGCCCTGGATCCTTCACTGGCCTTAGAATCGGGATGTCGACGGCCAAGGGACTTTCTCTAGCCTTGGGCAAGCCCTGGGTTTCCCTGCCGACCTTGGACTGCCTTGCCCTAGGCATAGCAAAGGACCTTAAATCCTATTCAGCTCCGGCCAAGGTGAAAAGCCCAACCATCGTCCCCGTCCTGGACGCCAGGAAAAAAAGACTTTACGCAGCCATTTACCGGCACGGGCTGAGGGAAAGCGAATATCTGGATATTTCTATAGAGAATCTCCTGGCCCTGGTGGACGCCGAAGAGGAACTGAGCTTTGTAGGACAGGCAGCCGATCTCTTCACCGATTACACCCTCGAACGGCCGGGATTTCATATCGACAGCCTGGAGCCAGAAGGTCTCGTCGCCGCGATGGCTCTGCTCGCCCGCCAGCGCTATCGCGCCCATGGGGCGGCGGCTGAGGATGAGTCGCCCCTCTACATAAGAGAGCCCGAAATAGGCTAGCCGGGCGCTCGGCTAGAGAGCCTTATAATAGATGCGACGCCTCTTGTGCTGCCGCTTCGGATAATCCTTCCACATCCCCTGTACCGCCAGGTTCGTCTCCAGCTCTGGATTCGTCTCCGACTCTTTTATGCCATTCTCGATGGCGCTCTTGTTGAGCGCCGTCATCAGGAGGGCCACGGCGCCACGGGCCAGGAATTCCTTGCGTACCGCAACGAGCATCATATCGATGCTTGTTGGCTTGCGCAGGGCTGCCAAGAGCCGAGCCCAGCCAAAGGGGAAAAGCCTGCCCTTAGACTTGTAGAGCGCGTCGGAAAGCGATGGAATCGTAATGGCGAAGCCTACCAGCTTCTCCTGCGAATCCACCATGATCTTGGTAAAACGTGGATCGACAAAATTGAGATATTGATCGATATAGACTTTCACCTGCTTAGGACTTAAAGGAGTCGTTCCATAGAGACCCGCGTAGGCTTCGTCCAGCAGCTCGAAGACTTGGGCGCTAAACTTCGCAATCAGTTCGCGACGGGTTTTCCACTCGTATATTCTCACACCCGCCCGCTTGGAGAGCAGTTCGTTCACCCTCAAGACCTTGTCGGGGATGGATTCCGGCGTCGTCACCCTGAACTCGACCCAGTCCACCTCCTTGGCGTAGCCCAGCCTTTCCATGAAAGCAGGGTAATAAGGATGATTGTAGATCGTGGCGAAGGTGGCCTGCTCGCCGAAACCTTCGACCAGCATTCCCTCCCTGTCCAGGTCGGTAAAGCCCCAGGGCCCGTGCAGCCCTTCCATGCCCTTGGATCTTGCCCAGTCCTCCACTGTCTTCACCAGGGCAGAAGCTACATCGAAATCCTCGATGAAATCGATCCAGCCGAAACGGGCGAGCTTCTTTCCCCATTTTTCCACGAAGCGGTGATTGACTATACCCGCTATCCTGCCCGCCATTTTCCCGTCTTTCCAGGCGGTCCAGCATTGGGCTTCGCAAAATTCGAAGGCGGGATTTTTCTTGGGATTGAGGGTGTTCATATCGTCGAAGAGAAAGGAAGGTACCCAGTTCCGTTCCTCGGCGTAAATGGTCTCGGGAAAGGCTACGAACTTCTTCAGCTCAGCCCTCGTGCGCACTTCACGGATCTCGACGCTCATGCTCCCCCCTTGGTGCCGGTTTTCGAGGCCTTCTTGCCGGTTTCGGCGAACGATTTTTCCCATTCGCTCAGAAAATGCTCGTAGGCGGCGATAGTGGCGGAGGAGACGATATCCCCCAGCTCGCCCCTTCCAAGCCAATCGTTGCCATCCAGGATATACAAGTGATTGAGGGCCGACCGCAGGTCTTCCAGTGTGAAGGAAGAGTCTATACGATGCCTGTTCTGCAGCCCCTTCAGGGTGCTTTCGAAAACTTCTTCTCGTTTCTTTTCCCGCCAATCCGTGGATGACATTTTTTCTCCGTTCGTCACCGGCTCGAGTTCAGGCCGAGTATAGCGGCTGCGGCTGGGACTGTAAAGTCGAAGCCATAGAAGGGGAAACCTGCGTCAAAGCTCTCGAGGCCTTGACTAAATCGAGAGCGAGCAGGTATAAATCTCGAGTCCTTGGCGAGGTAGCTCAGTTGGCAGAGCAAGCGGCTCATATCCGCTGGGTCGTGGGTTCAATCCCCTCCCTCGCTATCCAAGGGCCGCCCGGCTAACCTGGCGGCCCTTTTCATTTCTCCTCAGCCTTCCTATACTCCCTTTCATGGAAACCAAGACTCCCGCTCGCAAGCCCGAATGGATCAGGGTCAGGCTGCCCGCGGGCAACCAATGGGAAAAGGTGGACCACATCCTGGCGGACCACGGGCTGCACACCGTCTGCGACGAAGCCCGCTGCCCCAACAAGGGCGAATGCTGGGGCTGCGGCACCGCGACCTTCATGATCATGGGCGATATCTGCACCAGGGGTTGCCGTTTCTGCGCGGTGGCGGCAGCGCCGGCCGGGCGCCCGCTGAGAGCCGGCGAGCCTCAAGCCCTCGCGGCGGCGATTCGGGAGATGGGTCTTTCCTACGCGGTCATCACCTCGGTGGACAGGGACGATCTGGACGATCGGGGCGCCAGCCATTTCGCGGCCTGCGTTCGGGCGATTCGGGGCGAGAATCCCAAGGTGAAAATCGAGGTCCTGACTCCCGATTATGCCGGCGAGGAAATGGAAATCATCGCCGCGGCCAAACCCGAGGTGCTGGCTCACAATGTCGAGACGGTCCCTCGGCTCCAGGGCGTGAGGGACGTCCGGGCCAGCTTCGGGAAAAGCCTGAAAACCCTAACCCAAGCCAAGGACCTGGGAATAGGAGTCACCAAATCCTCGATCTTGCTCGGGCTCGGAGAGACCAGGGAGGAACTGCTGGAAACCTACGCCCAGCTGCTTGGCGCAGGAGTGGACATCCTCGTCATGGGCCAGTATCTCCAGCCTACGCCTAAGGAAATCCCCGTGGCCGAGTACGTTCATCCCGATACCTTCGCCCTCTACGCCCAGGACGCGAGGGCGGCGGGTTTTGCCACCGTCGTGGCTTCCCCCTTCGCCAGGACCAGCTACCATGCCTTCGACGCATGGAAAGCGAAAGACCGATGAAGCTCGAAGCGATGGGCAAGCCAGAAGGCTGCAAGCTCCTGCGGATCAGCGCCGTCATCGGCGATCCTCCCGACCGGGACAGCCGAATAGAACGGATATCGGTGAGAGGAGACTTTTTCGCGGTGCCAGAGGAGGCCTTCGAAGTCCTGGAAAAAACCCTGTCGGGCACGAAGGTCCGCGACCTGGCCGAAGCATTCGAGACTCAGGCCAGGAACTTGGGCCTCAAGACCCTGGGCATTTCGGGCCAGGCGCTCCAAACCTTGATCGAAGGACAGTTGGATGGCAGATAAGGCGAGAATTCTGTTCACAGGTCTTCATGACGCGTTTTTCAACATGGGCTTGGACGAGGCTATACTCGAATCCGTCGCCGCGCGCTCGAGCCCGCCGACGCTGCGTTTCTATGGATGGACGCCGGCCGCCATCTCCCTGGGATATTTCCAGGGGATAAGCGAAGAGGTCGATATCCAAGCCTGCCGGGACAGCAACATCGATATCGTGCGGAGAATCACCGGCGGCGGGGCTGTTTTCCACGACGCGGAGCTGACCTATAGCATCGTGATACCCGAGGGACATCGCCTGGCTCCCGATTCGATCACCGGCTCCTATGAAATACTCTGCGCCGGTATCGTCGAAGGCTTGGGAATTTTAGGGGTTAAGTCCGAATTCGCCCCGATCAACGATATCGTAAGCGGCGGTAGAAAAATATCCGGCAACGCCCAGACCAGGAAAAAAGGCTGCCTGCTCCAGCACGGCACCATTCTCTTGGATGTGAACGTCGAAAAAATGTTCTCCCTTCTCATGGTGCCCAAGGAAAAGGCGAAGGGAAAACTCATAGAGGATGTCAAGGCAAGGGTGGGATCTCTCTCGTCAATCCTAGGCAGGCCCGTGAGTTTCGAGGAAACCGCCTCGGCCATGGAAAAAGGTTTTGTGAGCGCCCTGGACCTGGATGCTCTCGAGGAAGCACCCAGGGAGGAGGAGCTTGCCCTCGCCCGCCGCCTCGCGGAGGATAAGTTCTCTCAATCCTGGTGGGTCCACAAGCGATGAGCGAAAGGCCGAGGTGCAGGCTCTGCG
>CAYVOD010000013.1:0-29073 GCA_964453055.1 uncultured Treponema sp.
TAAGCGAAAGAACAATAAGGGGCGAGGAGATGCGGGCGTCTATCCAGGCGACGGTTTCGTAGGTGTGGAGAATCGCTTCCTTGACGCCAGAGGCCAGGCTCCGCCTTTCCCAGATCATGCCCAGGACGGCGTTCGAGAAGAAGAGGGTCGCGGCGAGGACATGGACAAAAAGTGCGTGGCCGCGCAGGGCCGGCCGGTTCAGGAATGCGGCCAACTCTTCCTTGAAAACGGCGGCGAAGACTATCAGCCCCGCCATGAGGGCCAAAAAGCCGAAAAGGACATGCTTGGTCTTCATTATACGCAATGGGACCATACACAGGAGGCGCCGCGCAAGTGCCGAAAAAGCCGCGCCGGTAGCGTGATCGGTCGAGAAGCGTCGTTGCGGCCCCGCTGAGCGAGAATGCCTTGGCTTGGCAGGGGCCATGCGAGCGGACAGGAGGCGAAAATTTCCAGATTGTCTGGTGCGATAAGCCCTACTATAATATAAAAACTCGATATAAGGAGTCGCGCATTATAAACCCGGCGATCCGGCGCTATTGGCCGCAGTACAAATGGTCGAATGTTAACGCGATGCTCAAAAATATGAAAAAGGAGCCTGAGCGCTGCGCCGATTCTTTCGGCGGGAAGCTCGTGGCGATTACGGGCGCCACCTCGGGCATCGGCCTCTACGCGGCGCGCAAGTACGCTTCCATGGGCGCACGCCTCATCCTGATCAACAGAAATGAAGGAAAATCGGAGCGGGTCTGCGGGGAGCTTGCCGATGGTTTCGGAGCCCGGGCGGAGTATATCGTCGCCGATTTGTCCTCGCTGGAGGGCATGCAGGGCGCGGGTCGCCGGCTCGCCGAACTGGGGCAGCCCATCGACGTGCTCATACACAACGCGGGAGTCCATCTCGAAGCCCGCCAGGAGACCGCCGACGGCCTGGAGACCAATTTCGCCCTCCACTATCTGGCTCCCTTCGTCATGACGAAAACGCTCATGCCGAAATTTAGCCGGGACGGAAGGGGAAGGATCATCTTCGTCGGGTCCGAGGGGTATCGCTTCGCGGTCTGGGGCCTGGATTTGGACGATCTGCAGTGGGAACGGAACAGGTATTCCGGGCTCAAGGCCTACGGCGCCGGGAAGCTCGCCCAGCTTTTATCCATGCATATCCTCGCCCGGGAGCTTAGCCCGTTTGGCGTTACCATCAACGCCATGCATCCGGGCATGGTGCGGACGGAAACGGGGAAGGACAACGGCAGGTTCTATCAGTGGTACAAGAAAAAATTCATCGACGCGCGCTCCGCTACCCCGGAAATTTCCGCCGAGGCGCTCTACTGCCTCGGGGCGGCGAAAGGGCTGGAGCGGACAAGCGATGTCTTTTTCCATTTGACGACAGAAGAGGAGCTAGCCCCTCCCGCCCGGGACATGGAGGTTGCCCAGGCTTTATGGGATAGGACGCTCGCGCTGCTCGACCAGAGGGGGGTGAGGCTGTGACGAAAAAAGAAATTATCGTCGTCGGCGGCGGCATCGCCGGGCTCACCGCCGCATTGACCTTAGCGAACAAAGGCAAGGATGTCCTTCTCATCGAGAAGAACGAGCACTGCGGCGGGCTGATGAACACCTTCGAGCGGGAGGGCTTCCGTTTCGAGGGCGGGGCTCGGGCCTTGGTGAACGCCGGCCTGGTCAAGCCAATGATCAAGGAATTCGGGCTCGACCTGGAGACGCTTCCCAACCCGATCACCCTGGGGATCGAGGATTCCGTCATACGAATCGAGGGTGAGCAAGGGCTTGGCGCTTATGCCGAGATGCTGAAGAAGCTATATCCCGGAAGCGAGGGCGACATAGACAATATCATCGATGCTATCCGCTCGATCATCGAGGATATGAAAGTCCTCTACGGCGTCGATAGCCCCCTGTTCTCCAAAAAAAAGAAGAATCTCCTCGCCCTGGCGCCTTCGGTAGTCGCGTGGATGCTGAAATTCCTCAAGACCATGTATCGCATATCGAAGATGGATACACCCTTCGAGGAGCGCCTGGACGAACTTTCCTCCAATCAGTCGCTGAAGGATATCGTAGGCCAGCATTTTTTCAGAAAGACGCCGGTTTTTTTCGCCCTGAGCTACTTCGCCCTCTACAACGATTACGTCTACCCCAAGGGCGGCGTCGGCGCCTTTATCCAGAGGTTGGCGGACGCGATACGGGAGCGCGGTGGCCAGCTGCTCCTGGACACGAAAATCGTGAAGGTTGACCCGGGAGCCAAGGTATTGACCGATGCCTCCGGCAACGCCTACGGCTATGATAAAATGATATGGGCGGGAGACCTGAAAGCCCTCTACGCTATGAGCGATATCGCGGGAACGGAAAAGCGATGGCAGGCTTCGTTCGCGCAACGCAAGGAAAAAATTTTAGGACGAAGAGGAGCCGAATCGGTTTTCTCAGTCTTCCTGGCCGTAGACCTTTCGCCAGAATACTTCAGCAAAATAGCCAGCGGACATCTGTTCTATACTCCCGACAAGCACGGCTTGGGCCAGATCCATATCGGCGAGTTGAAGGACTTGCTCGGGCGATGGGAATCCGTCAGGAAGGACGAGATATACGCTTGGCTGCGAAGATTCTGCCGCTATAACACCTTCGAGATATCGGTTCCAGCGTTGCGCGACTCCGACTCCGCTCCGCCAGGAAAGTCTGGCGTAATAATAAGCGCGTTGTTCGACTTCGAATTGACACGCAGGATCAAGGAAGACGGATGGTACGAGGAATTCAAGCGACACGTGGAGGAAGAATTCGTCGAGACGATCTCGTCGAGTATCTATCCCGCTTTAAAAGAAAAGATTTTATTCCGCTTCTCATTTTCGCCCGTTTCCATCCTCGAGCGCGTGGGAAGCTCGGAAGGCTCGATCGTCGGCTGGTCCTTCGAGCAGGATATCCCCGCGGTGACGAGCATGTTCCGCATGGCCGATTCCGTGAAGACAGCCCTGCCCGACGTTTACGCCGCCGGAAAGTGGGTGTACAGCCCGGCGGGCGGCCCGACCGCCATTATGACCGGAAGGATAGCCGCTAAAAAGTGCCTATAAAGCAGCTGTCGATCCACTTGGTCTCTCCGCGAGCGTAGTCGCCAGGCCGGCGCTCAGGGCGAGAAGGGCGGCGAGGAGCAGGAGGGGGAAGACATAGGAGCCGGTCGCTTTTCGCAAGGGTTCCATAACGTAGACGAGGATCACGGATACCTGGCCCGCCAGGGAGATGAGACCGTTCGATGTGCCTTCCGGCGTGGGGAGGGCGGTTTCCGACGCGTACTGGGTTCCTATGGGATTCACGGAGACGAGGAAAAATCCGAGGACGAAGCTGGAGGCGAGAAGCAGGGGGAAGCTAGGGGCGAGTGCGAGGCCGACGATGCCCGGGATGCCTCCCAAAAGGCCTGCGACGATGTAGGGCTTTCGCCTTCCCTTCTTGTCCGAGAAGAGGGGCATGACGACGGCGCCGACGATCCCCGCGACGAGCATGACGGCGATCGCGGCTCCCGCCTGTTTCGAGTCGAAGCCCCTCGGCCGCACGATGCCTTCGATCCACGTCGTAACGCCGTTGAAAATGCCCAATCCGATGAATGCCATGAGAAGATAGCGCCTGAACGACCTGAGCGAGAGCGCGTGTTTGAGGCCCTCGAGCATGAGCGCCCGCTCGGTCTCGGCCGAGGCGTCGGGCGGTGTCGCCGGTTTTTCCCGCGCCAGGAGAAGGAAGAGAAGGGACGTCGCCGAGGCGGCGATTCCATAGGAGAGCTGGACTAGGGGAATCGTCATGGTTTCGACGAGGATGGGGGTGAGCACTTGCCCGACGGCCGCGCCCAGAAGGTTGGCGAGGGTGAGCAGGCCTACCGCGGTGGCCCGCTCGTTCCTGGGGAACCAAAGGGCCGAAACCTTGGTCCAGGAATTGAGGAAGACGGGCTGGGCCGCGGCCATGCCGACGGTCGCGGCCATCGCGAGGCCGAAATTTGTGCCGGCGAAGCCGCGCAGGACGCCGCAGATTCCGGTGACGGCGGCGCCGGCCGCGACGACGGGCTTGCAGCCGAATTTGTCGATGAGCCAGGAGATGGGGATGGACAGGGGGATGAAAGCGAGCATGAAAGCCATGGAAAAGAAGCCTATGCGGAGCTCCGATACGCCATAGAAAAGGCTGGACTGGGCTGCGACCGGCGCGTAGCTGATCCAGAGGATCTGAATCGTCATGTTGGCCGCCATGTAGGCGGCCAGGACGAGCCATCGCGAGGCGTAGACGCGGTATGCCTTTTCATTTTCCATCTGTGGCGCCTCCATCTATTCCAGAATACCTCGGATAGTACACGCCTTTGGATCTGCGCGCACTCCCCCCGCCATACGGCTTAGGCCGTCGGCACACCTGCCGGATACCACTCGATCGACGAGCCGCCGTCGCTGCGCCGCCGCGCCGCCGCGCCGCCGCGCCACCGCGCCGAAGCGACGCCTCCCTGGATTTCCCTTCGCGTATCGAGTACACAATAGGCATGATCAGAAATCTATGGTACGCGGTGCTCGAATCGAGGGAGTTGGGTAAGGATATCTTGGGATTGACCAGGCTGGGCGAACGGCTGGTGTTCTGGCGGGATGCAGGAGGCAAGGCGGTCTGCCTCTACGATCGCTGCGCCCATCGCGGGGCTTCGCTGGCAGGCGGAAAACTCTGCGGCGACACGATCGCCTGCCCCTTCCACGCTCTCGAATACGACGCCTCCGGCCGCTGCCGGCGCATTCCGGCCAACGGGAAAAACGCTCCCGTTCCCGAAGGCTTCAGGATGACCTCCTATCCAGTCCACGAGGAATTCGGGATCATCTGGATATGGTGGGGCGAGAATCCGCCCGCCGATCTCGAGCCGCCCCTTTTCTTCGACGATCTCAAGGCGATGAAAAACTGGAAGACCGTGGTGGACCCCTGGGACAACCACTACACAAAGGTGCTGGAAAACCAGCTCGATGTCGTCCACCTTCCCTTCGTGCACCACAACACCATCGGGAGGGGCAACAAGACCCTCGTGGAAGGTCCCGGACTGGAGTGGAAGGGCGATACGATGTTCTTCCACTACGCGTACAACAAGGTCGACGACGGCTCGAAGCCCCGGAGCCCGCGCGAGGTGCCCGTGCCCAATCCCGACAAGGACCTCAAGCTCGAGACGATCCTTCCCAACATGTGGCAGAATCACATTGGTCCCAAGATCAGGGTCCTGGGGCTCTTCGTTCCCGTCGACGAAACGCACACTCTTCTCTATCTGCGGTTTTACCAGGACTTCATGCTGGCGCCGGGCTTGCGGCAGATCGTCAACACACTGGCTTCCTGGTTCAATCTCGTCGTGGCCCACCAGGACAGGCGGGTGGTGAATACCCAGATACCCAAGGGCGACGGCATCGGCAAGGGAGAACGCTTGATCCAGGGTGACCTGCCCATCATGGAGTTCAGGAAAAAGCGTCAGGAGCTGCGAAAGGCCGCGAGGTAGCGGCGAGTCGCGCAAAGCCCCGTCACTTTTCCCAAAGCTTGATAATCGCCGCCTGGGAGCGCTTTCCGTCGCCGGCGGCCCTGCCGGCCATGAAAATCTCGTGGACCAGCGAGGTCAGGGGCGCGGGGAATACCTGGCTTCGCGACAGGGAGAGAACGTAGCCTAGATCCTTGCAGATCATATCGATAGTGCCGCCCGGCTTGAATTCCCGGGAGACGAGATCCCGCGCGGCGACATCGAGAACCTTGGACCCAGCCCACCCATCCTTGATGGCGTCGTAGAGCGAGCCTGGGTCGATGCCCGCCTTGGCTCCCAGCGCGAAAGCCTCGGCTATCGCCGCGAAGGTCGCGCCCACGATCATCTGGTTAACGCATTTGGCCACTTGGCCGCTGCCGGTTTCGCCGATCCTGATGACCGAAGCGCCCATTGCCTTGAAGTAGGTCAGACATTCGTTAAAAACGGACTCCTCGCCTCCCACCATGAAGGAAAGGGTCGCGTCCATGGCCGCTTTTTCCCCTCCGCTGACGGGAGAGTCGAGGAAGCGGATTCCTTTCTTCGCGAGCGCCGAGGCGATCTCGATCACGACGGCGGCGTCGGAGGTGCTCGCGTCAATGATAATCCCGCCGCTTTTCATGCAGGTTCCGAGGCCCTGCTCTCCCAAAATCACGCTTTTCACGATTGTCGAATCCGGCAGCGAAAGAAAGACGATGTCGCTCCTTCTTCCCACTTCCTGGATGTTTTCAGCCGGGAGTATCGCGCCTGGTTTTGTCGAGGAAACGAGGTTCCGCGGTTTTGCAGCATCGGTATCGTAGGCGCGCACGCCGGGAAATTTCCCGGACAGATTTTTAGCCATCGCACCGCCCATGGTGCCGAGTCCGATAAATCCGAGCGCGTGGTTTTTCAGAGCTTGCCCCCCGTCGTGGCCTCGGGAAGGATGACGACTTTTATGGCCCCATCCTTCTTGTTGGCGAAGATATCCAGGGCTTCCTCATAGCGCTCCAGGGGGAACGCGTGGGTCACGATCTTGTCACCCTTGATGATTCCGGCCGAGAACATGCCCAGGACTTTCGCCGAGACATTGGGATTGGCCCGTGAGCCGCTTAAGGTGATCTCGTTCATGACCAGCTGCGTATACGGCGGGGCTTTGACCTCCGAATCCTTGTAGAAGGCGATGGAGTTGATCTTGCCCCCTTTCCGGATCGAGGCGACGCATTGGTCCAGCGCCAGGTTTGAACCGCTTGTTTCCTGTATTTCGTCGGCGCCTATGCCCTCGGTTATCTCCAGGATTCGCTTGGCCGGGTCTTCCTTCTCGTAATCCACGAGCACGTCGGCCCCGATTTCGCCGGCCGTCTTGAGACGATGCCCCCGTCCGACCATGATGACCGTCTTCGCCCCCATTCCTTTCATGATCTGCAAGGCGCAGAGCCCTATGGGTCCCGGCCCCCAGATGGCCACAGTGCCGCCGGGGGTGACTCCGGTCATCTCGATGCCGTGGAGGGCCACTCCCGCGGTGTCGAGGAGGGTGGCGTGGGCGTAACTCAGGTTTCCCTGGATCTTATGGATGGACTTGGTGGAAAACGCGTTGTATTCGCAGTTGGCGCCGGGAGAGGACATGCCATAGTGCCGATGGCCCGTTTCCGGTTTCCCGTAGTTGAGACAGAGGGTATAGCGGCCCTTCAGGCAGTTGGCGCAGATGCCGCATCCCTTGTGGGCTTCGCCGGCCACTCTGTCGCCCACAGCGAAGCCTGTCGCGCCCGGCCCGAGCGCTACCACCTCCCCCGACCACTCATGCCCGGCGGTAAAGGGGAACTGAGGCGGCCAGCCTTTCTTCGCGTGGTGGCCGTTTATGATCTCGGGATCGCTCCCGCATATGGCGATGGCCTTGATCTTGCAGAGCACCTCGCCGGGTCCGGGCTCGGGCACGGGGAGTTCCCTCATTTCGATGCGGCCGTAGGCGATAAGTTGACTGGCTTTCATGGTTTTAGGAATCATAGTCTCCCCTCCGGTTGCCCGTTATTGCGGCTTTTTGTCTTCCAAGGTATAGCGTGCTTTTTCCCAATCGAAGCGTTCCTGCCAATCGGGGTACTTGTAGCGTCCGATATCCTGGTCGTCCGGGTACACGAAAAGCGCGCCGGGTTTCAGTATGACCGTCTTCATGGCTGGATGGTTTTTCCTGACGATTTCCTCGAGCTGATCGGGATCCAGGTAGGTGCAGGCCCAATTCTCGTAGTGATCCGGTATGACTACCTTCGAATTCAGGGCCTTCGCCACCCTGAACGCGTCCCAGGGCGTGAGCTTGTCGTAGGAACCGGAGGGATTGTGCCCCATGTCGAGGATAGTGACGTCGATCTCGTTCCTCTGCCCGACTCCGTAGAAACCGTTGTGGTAGATGCCGTCGCCGATGAAGGCGATATTGCCGCCTGATGTCTTGAAGATGTAAGTAACGGCCGCGTCGTCCATCGTGGGCTTGAAATTCGTGCCTTCGGGCAAGCCGAGGGTGGTCGTCAGCGCGTTCATGTCGAAGTTCTTTTCGACGCGCACCTCGGTATGCCTGAAAGGAACGACATCCCCGGGCTTGACCTCGATTATCCTGTCCTGGGGCACGCCCCAGCCCTTGAGCACGGCCGCCGTCATCCTCGGGCCGACGAATTTCGCGTTCGTCGTCTGCAGGATCGCTTTCACCGTGTAGATATCGCAATGGTCCGCGTGGTGATGGGTCATGAAAACGGCATCGATCCGCTTGAATTTCCAGATATCCACGATCTGTGGGTTAAGCCGCATCCAGTGCAGGTGATCGGCGCCAGTATTTTGGCAATCCCCGCTGTTGGCGTATCGGGTGACCATGGAGGGGCCGGCGTAGTTGTCCAGCAGGAAAATGTCATCCTGGTGCTTTATTCCCCACGAGGGTCCGCCGAACCACCAAAGGTTGACCCTTCCAGGCGCCACGACAGCCTCGTCCATCTGGCGGTTTATGTACTCTCCCCAGGGCGGAAAGCAGTCCTCAAGCCATGTTTCCCTGGTGATTTCCCGGTTTTTCAGCATCTGCGTCGCCTCGACGACGCCCCATTCATCTCTTCGCACGTCGCTCATGTACACGCTCCCTGTCCATTCAAACGTAGAGCTGATCCGGCTTGTCGAGTGATGATATCATTGTAGTACAACCTGTCAACAGATTATTCGAATTTCTTCGCCCATCGGTTGCTCTCTTATGGAGCGTGAAACAGCTGGATACTATCATCGAGCCTGAAACTTAGGATATCATCGTGAAAATGGTGGATATCGACGAAAGGGAAAACAGCCGCAACCGCTCGCTTGAAAGGGCGCTCAGCCTGCTGACGATCCTGGAAGAGACGGGAAGACCACTCACGCTCACGGAGATAAGCGCCAAGGCGCAGCTGCAGAAACCCACGGTACAGAGGCTCTTGGCCGTGCTCGAGCGCTACGGCTATGCCGAAAGGTTTCATAATCGCTATTTGCTCGGCCCTATCGTCCTCCCTTTAGCGTATTCCTATTTGATGAGCAACGAACTTTCCAGGGTGTCCTTGCCCGTCCTGCAGGAGCTTGCAGCGGTCTCCCAGGAAACGGCTTCGCTTTTCGTGCGCATCGGCCACTTTCGAGTTGCCGTTCAGCGCGTAGAGGGTATACATCCTCTCAGATACGTGCTACCGATCGGGCGCAGGTTGCCGCTCCATCTGGGCGTCGGTAAGGTGCTGGCCGCGGCCTTGCCTCCGGCGGAGCTAGAAGCGATGCTGGCTGGCTTGGGTGTGGTGCGTTACGTCAGAGGCGAGTCCGTGACGCCGTCGCAATTAAAGGAAGAATTCAATAAAGTGCGTGCTCAGGGCTATGCGGTTTCCCGCAATGAACGCGAGATGGGGGTGTCCTCAGTAGCGGCTCCCGTGCTGGGCGCTTCTCGCGAAGTGGTGGCAGCGATTTCCGTTGCTGGCTCCACGGAGCGTTTCGACACGAAGATCGACGCGCTCATTCTGGAAGTGTGCCGCGCGGCGGCTTCTGCCTCGGAGCGTTTAGGCAGGCTCTAATCCCTTCGACATAATATTTCCGATCATAGAGCGGATACTCGAAACGTAGCCTTATCCTTCTCGTCAAAATAATTGTTGACATATATTGGTATGGATGTTTTACTGTATGTAACAAAATATTGTACATGGAAATTTACGATAGATTTAGATCGATAAAAGAGGTAGCAATGCGAAAAGCCAGTCTTGTCGCCGGCATCGTATTTCTCGCTTTTTCATTGACGGTGATGGTCGCGTCCTGGTCGATGGAATATTATTCCTCGATAGGACCGGGGCCGGGCTTTTTCCCTTTTTGGCTTAGCCTGATCCTCGGTCTTCTTTCCGCCGTCTGGATCGTGCAGATCATTCGAAGCCTACCCAAGCCCGAAAAGGGTCGGAAAGAAGAAAAGTTACTCCCTGTCGGAGGTGGTCTCCTCCGCCTTCTTTCGATCGTGGGAGCGCTATGCTTCATGATCGTCCTCATGGAACCGCTGGGATTTCAACTGCCTATGTTCGCCTTCATGATATTCCTCCTCATCGTTCTGGGGCGGGTAAAACTTCGTACTACCCTGGTGATCGCGGCTATCGGGAGCTTTGGTCTTTTTCGCGTCTTTACGATGCTGCTCGATGTGCAGCTACCGCAGTCGGCTATTCCTTTCCTTGCCGGCATAGGGCTTTAGGGGAGGTATACCGTGGATGCACTTGGCGATCTGTTGATGGGTTTTTCGGTTGCCCTCTCTCCGGGCAATCTGCTCTACGCTTTCCTTGGAAGCGCTTTCGGTACCCTGATCGGCGTTCTACCCGGAATTGGACCGGCGGCGGGCACGGCCCTTCTCATTCCCCTCACCGCGCGGCTGGAGCCCACGGGGGCGATTATCATGCTCACCGCGATTTTCTACGGTACGCAGTATGGAGGCACGATAACGAGCATTCTGCTCAACGTTCCGGGCGAGGCGGCCTCGGCGATAACCTGCATCGATGGCCACAAGATGGCCCTGAAGGGGCGAGCGGGCGCGGCCTTGAGCATAGCGGCTATCGGTTCTTTTATCGGCGGCCTGTTCGCCACGATAGCGCTCGTCTTCCTCGCGGGACCTCTGACTAAGGTCGCCCTGGAATTCGGCCCAGTGGAGTTCTTCGCCCTCATGGTTTTGGGCATTTCCCTCATGATGGGGTTGGCCGGCAAGTCCATGGTGAAGGCGGTGATGATGGGCATTGTGGGTCTCCTGCTGGCCATGGTGGGCATGGATCCGGTGCGGGGAGCCCCTCGCTTCACCTTCGGAAGAATGGAGCTGATGGATGGCCTCAACTTCGTCCCCGTGATCATGGGTCTTTTCGGCCTCTCGGATATCCTCGAAAACGCCGAGGAGTCTCTGGACGCCACGAAGAGCGCGAAGGTGGGATCGCTCAAGCCTTCCAGGGAAGAGGTAAAGGATTCGGCCGGACCCATCGTTCGAGGATCTTTCCTCGGCACTTTGCTCGGCCTGATTCCCGGCATGACGGGATCGATGGCTTCCTTCATGTCGTACTCGATGGAAAAGAAGATTTCCAAGCATCCCGAGCGCTTCGGGGAAGGGGCCGTGGAGGGCGTGGCGGGACCTGAGACGGCGAACAACGCCCACGCCAACGGAGCCCTCATACCTCTTTTCACCCTCGGGATTCCGGCCTCGCCCACGGTGGCCGTTTTGATGGGCGCGTTCCTGATGAATGGCCTCATCCCCGGCCCCTTCCTGTTCAGGGAGAACCCGCAACTCGTGTGGGGCGTCATCGCCAGCTTCTTCATCGGCAACGTGATACTTCTCATCCTCAACCTCCCCCTCGTCGGGGTATGGGTGAAGCTGCTCAAGATTCCCTATTCCATCCTCTTCGCCGTGATTTTGGCATTCATGGTGATCGGCGCCTATGGCGTCGAGAATTCCGTATTCGATGTCTTTATCATGCTGCTCTTCGGCGTGCTGGGATATCTCCTAAAGAAATTCGACTTTCCGATGGCGCCCATGATTCTCACGCTTATCCTGGGCCCGACGATGGAGCGATCGCTGCGGCGATCCATGGAAATGTCGCAGGGCGATTTCTCCATCCTTTTTTCGAGCCCGCTGGCTGCCGTATTGCTCATCGTTTCATTGCTCGTACTCGTCACTTCCGCACTCAAGGTTTTTCCGGGTTCCCGGAAGGCCAAATTGGGCAGCGGAAGCGATGGAAAATAGAAGGAGGAATTCATGAAACGCTCATCGTTCCGAAAGTACGCCGTGATTTTATTAGTGGCGTGTCTGTTCATGGCAGCCGCTTCGGTCGGCGCCCAGGCTTACCCGGCCAAAAACAAGGCGATCACCCTGGTCGTGGGATTCTCTGCGGGCGGCAGCTCGGACGCCGGCGCCCGCATTCTCGCCGGCGGCATGGAAAAGGTTCTGGGAACTAAAGTAGAAGTGCTCAACAAACCGGGCGCCTCTGGCCAGTTGGCCTATACGATGGTATCCCAGGCTAAGCCCGACGGTTATACCTTCGGCCTGGCGAGCCTCCCCGGAATCATGGTTTCGATCATGGACGCCGACCGCAAGGCCACGTACAAGAAAGACGATTTCCAGCCCATCGGCCTCCAGGTTCTGGACGCCGGCGTTCTGGCGGTCAAGGCCGACAGCCCCTACAAGACCGTCAAGGATCTCATCGACGATGCCAAGGCTCGGCCCAAGAAAATCACCATATCCACCACAGGCCTGCAGACGGGCGACCATTTCACCATTCTCCAGCTTCAGCAGCTCACCGGAGCCCAGTTCGCCATCGTCCATTTCGACGGAGCGGGCACCGCGATGACCTCGCTTCTCGGCAAGAAGATCGATGCCTATGTCGGCAACGTCGGCGACGTGCTTTCCCAGCTCAAGTCGGGCGATATCCGCGTGCTCGGCGTGATGGACAGCGAAGAAAGCCCCTTCCTTCCTGGCGTAAAGACCTTTGAATCCCAGGGTATCAAACTCCTCGGCGGTTCGTGGCGAGGTTATCTGGCTCCCGCCGGAACCCCCATGGAAATCGTCGAGATACTTTCGGCCGCGATGAAAACGGCGCTGGAAACCGAGGAAGTGAAGTCGGCCATGGCCAAACTCGGGCTTCAGATCCGCTATATGGACGTGAAAGGCTACACCAAGGTATGGGATGACTACGGCACCGTGGTGAAAGATCTCATTCCCCTGAGCAAGCAATAATAGTTACCGCCTCTGGCGGGAGCCGCTCGCATGCCGGAATGCCGGATGCTCTTAGGCGGTTCCCGCCGGGAATGGAGTTTTCGATGGAGAAAATCGCTCTTGTCGGTCCATATGGCGCCGATGTGCGACCCTTGCTCGAAAAGCGCCTGCAAGGGGCTATGAGCGTCGTGAATATCGGAAGCGAAAGCGAATTCGGAAAGCTTGCCGATGTGCAGTATGTGATTTTGCGAGTTCTCGCCATGAAAAGGCCTGCTATCGAGGCGATGCCCGCGCTCAAGCTTATACAGCGATGGGGCGTGGGATTCGACAAGGTGGACGTCGCGGCGGCCGGCGAGCGAGGCATCCCCGTGGCCATAGCGCCCGGGGCCAATTCGACGCCCGTATCCGAGCTGGCCCTCCTGCTCATGCTCGCCCTCTACCGCAACCTGCTCAAGCTGCACGAAGGAATGGCGCAGGGGCGCTGGGAGAAGGAAAAGTACATCGACAATTCCTTCATGATAAAAGGCAAAACGGTAGGCCTCGTCGGCTGCGGCGCTATCGGGCGGCAGGTGGCGAAGAAGGTTCAGGCCTTCGGGGCGGAGGTGGTCTATTACGACGCTTTCCGCCTGCCCGAAGCGATGGAACGTGAACTGGCTCTCGGGTATCGCGAACTTGATGAAGTGTTGTCAGGCGCAGATATCGTCAGCCTCCACCTTCCCCTTCTCGACAGCACGCGCGGCCTGATCGGCCGGCGGGAAATCGGCCTCATGAAGGCGAGCGCTCTTTTAATCAATACGGCCAGGGGCGAGATCGTCGATTCCGCGGCCCTCGCCGAGGCTCTCGCCGAAAAACGCATCGCCGGAGCCGGGCTCGATGTCTTCGATTCCGAACCCTTGGCGCCCGGCAGCCCCTTAAGGAATCTGGATAATGTGGTGATGACCCCGCACGTGGGCGGGAACACGGCCGATATGAGCCTAGATATGGTCGATATCTGCCTGGAGAATATCCTCGCGGTGCGCGATGGCCGACCGCTATCGCCCAAGGTGCTCGTGAACGGTCAATACTTGATAAAAAACGTCTGAAAAGACGAAGCGCTGAGATAAGGAAGTGGAGCGATTATGTCCGTAGGATTCAGAGTATTCTTGAAGCGGGATCTCCCCGCGCCCGAGCTGGTGGAAGCGTTCAAATCCCTTCCGCCGGCCAACGTAGCCGACTGCATGGGCAGGCTTTGCGCCCTCTCCTCGCAGATCAAGCTTCTCTCTTCCCCGGCCACGCCGATCATGGCGGGCGTCGCCCTGACGGTGAAGGCGAGACCAGGCGATAATCTCATGATCCATAAGGCCCTCAACATGGCTGGCCCCGGCGACGTGATCATCGTGTCGAACGGCGGCGATCGCAGCCAGTCCCTTGTGGGCGAGATCATAGTGACCTACGCGCGTTACAAGGGCCTAACAGGCTTGGTGTTCGATGGCCCGATACGCGACATCGACGCGATCTCTAAGATGGACATTCCCGTGTATGGAACCGGAACTACGCCGGGCGGGCCCTACAAGGAAGGTCCTGGCGAAGTGAACGTTCCAATATCCTGCGGCGGCATCCAGATAGAGCCGGGCGACATAATCTTGGGCGACGCCGACGGCATAATCGTCATTCCCAAGCGCGATGCGGCAGAAATTTTGGCGGTGGCGGGTAAATTCTCGGCCAACGACGCGGCCAAGGTGACCGCCGCGGCGAACGGCACGTCCGACCGCTCCTGGGTGGACAAGACGCTGGCGGCGAAGAACTGCGAGATCATCGACGCCGTTTACGGCGCCTGAAGCGCGCTCGATGTCGAAACAAAAAGGCTGCCCTCCTGGGTAGCCTTTTTTGTTAGCCCGATGCAAACATCCTTTACTGAACTATTACATCCCTCAAGATTCCGTTCGGCGGGGATTTCGAACTCGTAAGGGCTCGTCTTTAGGAGGCTTTGATTCTAGGCGCTAAAATAAAATCGCTACTATGCTAAACCTCATGCGATGGCCGCGGCAACGATGCGCGTCGCCGCGACGATGTCCTCGGGGCGGCTGAACTCGGCGGGGTTGTGGCTTACGCCGTCCTTGCTGGCCACGAAGAGCATGGCCGTGGGCAGATAGGGGGCGAGGATGGCGCTGTCGTGCAGGGCTCCGCTGGAGGCGTCGGGCAGCAGGATTCCCAGACTGGCGCCGGCCCTGCGAAGGCGGTCGCAGAGTCTGGGGTCGAAAGGCAGGGCCGGCAGGTTTTCGAAGCAGTGTATGTTGGTTTCCAGGTCTCGCTTTTGCCCGATGGAGGAGAGGAGCCTGCGAATCGAACCGTCACCCGAGGCGAGCGTATCGTTGGAAGGCGAGCGGAAGTCGAGCATGAAGTCGGCTTTTCCCGGGATGACATTCACCGCATTGGGGGCGACGGTCAAGGCTCCGGTCGTCAAAACCGATCCGGGGCGAAGGGCGTCGAATTCCTTTCCCAGAGACTCGAGGCCGAGTACGAACTCGGCGGCGCCTGCCAGGGCGTCTTGGCGGTCTGCCATTGCGGTCGAGCCGGCGTGGTTGGCGACTCCCTCGAGGCTGCCCGAGTACTGCCTTCTGCCGTTGACCGTGGTCACGACGGCGACGGGGAGACCTTTTTTCCAGAGGCCCGCGCCCTGCTCCACGTGGACTTCGATCAGGCCTTTGTAGCGGTCCAGGGGAAAGCCGAAGCTCGCGGGATGAATTTTGTCCAGCGCGACGCCGAAGGCTTCGCCTGCGCTAGCGAAATCGGTGCCGGCGCGATTCTTCAAGGTTTTGATCCGTTCCGCGGACAAGGTGCCCGCCCAGGCCCGGCTGCCCAGCATGGCTATGCCGAAGGTGGTGCCCTCTTCCTCGGCGAAAACAACCAGTTCCAGGGCGGCGCCGGGAAGCGTCCTCAACAGTTCGAGGGCCACGACCACGCCCACCACCCCGTCGAATTTGCCTCCCGAGGGGACAGTATCGATATGGGAGCCGCAGAGCCAGGCGGGCTCGTCCCAGGAGAGCCCCGCCGGGCGCGCGTGGAGATTGCCGGCGGGATCGGTCTTGACCGAACAGCCAAGGCGCCGGGCTTCGTCGGCGATATATTCGCGCGCGGCCGACCAGGACGGGGAAAAGGTGGGCCGGTTGTAGCCGATGGCGGGATCGGATTCGCTCCATTCGGCTATCGTCCTGATATCGTCCATCAGCCTGTTTTCCGAAATTTCAAATTTCCGCATAGATGGGGAGTATAACGCCGACAAGAAGGGAAGGCGAGAAGGGGAGCGGCGGGATGGAGGGCGCCGCCGCCGGAGGTGCCAGGGCGAGCCCTGGGTGCGCCTTGGGTGGGCAAATGCATAAATATGCTTGTTGACAGAGCTTTTCCCTTGGAGATATTGTCAGGTCAACGAAAATGCTCAGGCTACTCTGAACCAGTAATGGGGGAGAATTCTCCCCGAAAACGGTTTCCATTTCATTTTCTGCATGTATATGCAGCAGGAGGTGTCGAATGCTTCGTCGCGGTGGTGCAAGTCTTCGTCTTATTTCTATGATGATCGCCCTGGCGATCTTTTTCGGGGCCGGGGTCAGTCTCTTCGCGCAAGCCGGGAGCGAGAAGGATCCCCTGGTAGTCATTCAGTCCGCAGAACCCACGGGGCTGGATCCCGTGACGAATCGGACGGTTCCGGCCTACAACGTGACGCTCCATATCTTCGATTCGCTTCTTCTCAAGACTCCCGACGGGCAGACGGTGCCGGCCCTCGCCGAGAGCTATGTCAAGGAAAGCGATACCTCCTGGCTGTTCCATATCAGGCCTGGCGTCGTCTTCCACAATGGGGAAGCCCTGACCGCTGACGCGGTGAAATATACGGTCGACCAGATTTTCGATCCCGCGAACAAGTCCACCAGGGCCAACGACCTCAACTGGATCGACAAGGTGATCGTCGTCGACAAGCTCACGGTGCGCATCACCGGCAAAAGGCCCTTCCCCCTGGCCGACCACTACTTCTCCGAGCTCCAGATCGTGCCTCCCCTCTACAGGGAGAAAGTCGGAGCGCAAAAATTCAACGAAGAACCGGTCGGGACCGGTCCCTATCAGTTCGTACGCTGGGACAGGGGCAACAGGATCGTGCTCAAGCGGAACGATAAGTACTGGAAGGCCCCGGCCGCGGCCCAATACGTCGAATTCCAGACCGTGAGCTCGGCTGCCAGCAGAGTCGCCACCCTTTTGGGCGGCAAGGCCGACCTGATCGTCGATCCCCCCGTCACGGCCAAGAGCCAGATCGACGCCAATCCCAAGACCACGTTCGCGTCGGTGACCGGCACCCGCGTTCTTTTCGTCGGATTGGACACAGTCCAGGATTCCCCGCTCAAGGATGTCCGGGTCAGGCAGGCGCTCAACTACGCGGTTGACAAGAAGACGATCGTCAGCAGGCTGATAGGGCTGGCCAGCGAAGAAACGACGACCCTGCTCACCTCCAGCGATTTCGGCTTTACGTCTGACGTGAAACCCTACCCCTACGATCCCAAGAAAGCACGCCAGCTTCTGGCCGAAGCCGGCTATCCAAACGGATTCAGCGTCAAGCTGGACGCGACCAGCGGGCGCTACATCAACGACAGCGCCGTCGTGCAGGCTATCGCCGGATACCTGGGCGAGGTCGGGGTCAAGGTGGAGCTGAACATCCTCGAGTTCGGAGCCTTCAACGGGGCGCTCTTCTCCCACAAAACCTCCCCCATGTACTTCGTCGGCTGGGGCAACCCCGTGTTCGATGCCTCCTATGTCTTCAACTTCGTCACCAAGTCGGGCAGCCTCTTGAGAACCATCGAGGATCCTGCGATCGACAAGCTGCTCAACGGAGCCAACGAGACGACGGACAAGGCCCTGCGCAAGAGCCTGTACGCCCAGGCCGGAAAGCTTATCAACGAAGCCGCTCCGGCGATCTTCTTGTATAAGCAGCCCGTCCTCTACGGACTTTCGAGCCGCCTGGACTGGAAGCCGCGATCCGACGAATTCCTCTACGTATACGATGCCACACTGCGCTGATAGCGAAGCTAAGGCCGATACCGGAGCCGGCGCCGATAACGGTACCGGCGCCGGGACGCGCCGAGGCTTTTTCCCAGACGAAGGCGAGCGCTTCGCGACGGGTCGGGCGGCTCTAGGACTGGAGCCGCCCGACCTGATTCTCAGGGGAGGCAGCTATCTCAATGTCTTCACGGGAGAAGTACTCGCAGGCGACATCTGGATCAAAGGCCGCCTCATCTCCAGGATCACTCTAGAGCCCTGCGCCCTCGAGACCAGGGTTATCGATGTATCCGGCAAGTTCTTGAGCCCAGGCTTCGTCGAGGGGCATATCCACGTCGAAAGCTCCCTGGCCGACCCTGAGCATTTCGCCGAGGCGGCGCTCCGCTGCGGGGTAACCTCGGTCTTTACCGATTTCCACGAGGTGGGCGCGATAGCCGGCAAGCCGGGCATCCGTGAGATGATCGAGGCGATGCGCTGCACGGGCCTCAAGGCGTTGTACATAACCCCGACGGAGCTTCCCTTTCTTCCGGAGATCCAACACACCTTGAGCGGCCTGAGTCGGGACGAAGCCCGGGCATTTCTGCGGGAAGCCGAGACGGTGGGACTCGCTGAGGTGAACGGCGAGGAGATAGTGAAGTCCCTCTCCGGGGGAAAGCCCGGCGATTTTTCGCTTCTCTCCCGGGCGATCGAGAACCGAAAGACGCCTGAAGGCCACCTCTTCCATATCAGGGGCGCCGAACTGGACGCCTGCCTCGCCTCGGGCTTGAGTTCCGACCACGAGCTGCGTAGGCAGGACGAGGTGGCGGAGAAAATCAGGAAGGGCCTCTTCGTGATGCTCCGGAACGGCACGATCGCCAGGGAGGTGGAGACACTCGTCGGGATTTTGCCCGGGGAAGGCCTGCCCACGTCCAGGGTCGGCTTGGTCACCGACGACATGCTGATCACCCACATGAAGCCGGAAACCTACATGCTGCGGAAGGTCGGGCTGGCGATCGCGGCGGGAATATCGGCGCAGGACGCGCTGCGCATGGTCTCGAGCAACGTGGCCGAGCACTATCGCCTCGGCGAATTGATCGGCGCCCTGCGCCCTGGCGCCTACGCAGATATCCTCGTCTTCGATTCCCTTGAATCCCTGAATCTCGAAGGGGTCTTCGCCTCCGGCGCGCCGGTAAGCGGTTATGGGAGTTCCAGTCCCCACCCGGAAGCGCAGTCAGCCCGGCATGCCTACTCCTCGCGGCTGACTCGGACTATTCTCCGTTCCCCTATCGCCGAAACCGATCTTCGCTGGCTGCCTCCCGGAAAGTCCGGCGGCGCGGCCAACGGCTCGGCCAACGGCGTGGCAGTCATAAGGGCGATAGAACTGGAAGAGGCCACACGCTTCACCCGGCTCGCCGAGATAGAGCTGCCGATCCGGGACGGCGAGGTGGATCTTTCCTCTTCGGATGAGAACCTTTTTTTTCTGATCTGCGCCAACAGGCGGCATGACGAACTCATAGGGAAAGGTTTTTTGCGCAACTACGGGCTGCGCGAGGGGGCGCTGGCGGTCAGCCAGGCCCACGACCACCACAATATCATCGCCCTGGGAAGGCGGAAATCCGACCTGATCACCGCGACCAACCGCGTGATAGAGCTACAAGGTGGCATAGTCCTGGTGGAGGGGGGCAGGGTGAGCGCCGAACTCCCCCTTCCTGTGGCGGGGCTCATGTCCGACTTGCCCATTGCGGAAACCGTAGCCCGGATCGAAGACCTGGAACAGAAGCTACGCTTGGGCGGAGCCGCCTGGAAACAGCCGCTGTTCTTCCTTTTCTGGCTTGGGATGGAAGTCGCCCCCTTCTTCCGCATCACCGACCGCGGGCTCTTCGATACCGAAAAAGGCGAGTTCATATCCTGTTTTTCCAATCGTTCCGAGGCGGCAGGCCGTGCTTAGGTTTTTCCTGCGCCGGGCGATGGAGAGCCTCATCACCATCGTCGTCATAGTCTCGGTAGTGTTTCTCGTGCTCAACTTGTCGGGAGATCCGATCCGGATGATGGCTTCGCCAACGGCCTCCCAGGAGGAAGTGGCCGAACTGCGGGCGGCCTTTGGCTTCGACAAGCCCCTGGTGCTGCGGTACGGCGACTTTCTGGCGCAGATTTCCCGCCTCAGGTTCGGCGACTCGATCAACACAAGGCAGCCGGCTTTGCGGATGGTGCTCCAGAGAATGCCCGCTACCCTCCTTTTATCCTTCGCCTCTCTTGCGCTGGCAACCATCCTCGGCATACCCCTGGGCATGCTGGCCGCGGTCAGGCGCGGGAAGGCGGCCGACACGGCCGCCGTGCTGGTGAGCATGGTGGGTCAGGCGATGCCTGTCTTCTGGATAGCCCTTCTCCTCATTTTCGTCTTCGGCGTGATGATTCCCATCCTCCCGCCCTCGGGCTACGGGACCTTCGCGCACCTCATCCTCCCCAGCGTTTCCATCGCGATTTTCCTGCTGGCGGGCATCGTGAGAGTCACCAGGGCGAGCATGCTGGAGGTCCTCCAGCAACCCTTCGTGACGGTGGTCAGATCGAAGGGCTTGGAGGAGCGGCTGGTTCTGTTCAAGCATGTGCTCCGGAATGCCTCTATCCCTGTGCTGACCCAGTTGACCTTGCAGATGCGTTTTGTCATCGGAGGATCGGTGGTAGTGGAGTCGGTGTTCGGCTGGCCGGGGGTTGGGCAGCTCCTGGCCCAGGCGGCCTATGGAAGGGATTATCCCGTGGTCATCGCCGCCACCTTCTTCATCGCTCTCTTTATATTGGCCTTCAGCATGATACTCGACCTGGCCTATGGCCTTGTCGATCCGCGGGTAAGGATATGGCATTGATCGACGCGAAGATGACGGTCTCTCCCGAAAAGCCGGGGTCGCCTACTAAAAGGCAAGGGTCTCCCAAAAAACAAGGGTCGCCCAAGCGGCAAGGACATCCCAAGCGGCGGGGGTACTTCGCGACTCTCCTGCGGCGCCCCCTCGCGCTCGCCGCCCACGTGATGCTCGCGTTGGCGGTCCTCGCCGCGGTTTTGGCTTCGGTCTATCCCGTAGATCCCCTCAAACAGAACCTCATGAGCTCCCTCATGCCGCCGAGCCTGAAAGTCGACAGCTTCCCCGGAAGCCAAGCGACAATGCCAACCTACATGGGAACCGACGCGCTGGGACGGGACCTGATGGCGAGGATCCTTCTGGCTATCCGAATTTCGCTGGCCGTTTCCTTCCTGGCCGTCCTCATCGCCACGGTGGTGGGGGTCTTCCTCGGCCTCGTCGCTGGATATCTCGGCGGCGTCCTGGACAGCGTGATCATGCGGATCGTGGACGCCCTTCTTTCCCTACCCTTCGTCGTCCTGGCGATAGCCGTCGTGGCCGCCATCGGGCCCGGCCTGATCAACGTGGCCTTGGTGCTCGGTCTCACCGGCTGGGTCACCTTCGCAAAACTCGTGCGAGGCGAGGTGCTCAGGATCAAACAGTACAGCTTCATCGAGGCGGCGCACGCCACCGGCTGCAGCGGAAGGAGAATTCTTTTCCGCCACATTCTCCCCCAGACAAGCGGAATAATCCTGGTCAACGCGACCCTCACCATGGGGCAGATGATAATCTCCGAGGCTACGCTCAGCTTTCTCGGCCTGGGCGTGCCGCCTCCCACGCCCACTCTCGGTGGAATCCTGAGCGACGCCCAGCAGACCTTTTTCGCCGCGTGGTGGATCGTGGTCTTCCCTGGCCTTGTCCTCATGGCGATCATCCTGGCGATCAACATAGCGGGCGACTTTTTGCGGGATTATTTCGACCCGGCGGAGGAAGGCGCGAGATGAGCGACCTCGTGAGCGATGCCGTGAGCGGAGCGGCGAACGGTCCAGCCGAGAAGCCCCTTCTCGAGGTTCGGAACCTGCGCACCGTGATCGACACGGTTCACGGGACGTTCCCCGCCGTGGACGAGGTGAGCTTCGTTCTCGAGAGCGGAGCCGTGCTCGGCATCGTGGGCGAGTCCGGTTCGGGCAAGTCCATGCTCGCCTTGAGCCTCTTGAGGCTTTTACCAAGGAAAGGCCGGATCGAATCGGGCGAAGCGCTCCTGGACGGCTTAAATCTCTGCGCGCTTACGGAGCGCGAATTGCGCGACGTGCGCGGACGCCGGATCGGCATGATCTTCCAGGAACCCCTCACGTCCTTCGATCCCCTCTATACCATAGGGGATCAGATAGCCGAGAGCGTACGCAAGCATTTGGGGCTCAAGTCCAGACAAGCCAGGGACAAGGCTGTGGAGCTGCTTTCCACCGTGGGAATCCCGCGCCCCGACCTGGCCTACGACGAATACCCCTTCCAATTTTCGGGGGGAATGAGGCAACGAGCGATGATCGCCATGGCTCTCGCTCCCGATCCGGAGTTGCTCATAGCCGACGAGCCGACCACGGCCCTGGATGTCACTATCCAAGCCCAGATACTGGAGCTTCTCATGAAACTCCAGCGCGAGCGAGGGATAGCCGTGCTCTTCGTTTCGCACAACCTGGGCGTCATCGCCGAGATCGCCGACGAGGTTATGGTGATGTACGGCGGGCAGGTCATGGAGCGCAGCGAGGTGGAGCGGCTTTTCGACGCGCCGGCCCATCCCTATACCCAGTCGCTGCTCGAAGCGCGGCCGGCGCTGGATAGGGCGCCTTCGAGGCTGCGCGCCATTCCGGGACAGGTTCCTTCCTTGGAATCCCGCCCCGCAGGCTGCCCCTTCCACCCCCGATGCGGCCGCGCCCTGGAAATATGCGCGCGCGCCAAGCCCCCCAGGTCCATCCTGAGTTCTGGACAGGAAGTGGCCTGCTGGCTCTTCGCGCCGGAAAACTCGCCGCGAGCTCGGAGCCAATCCCGGGTTCAAACCTTCGCTCAAACCCATGACCACGGCGCAGGAGAAAGATCATGAGTCCGGCGCTTGTCGAGATTGAAAACCTGCGGACCTACTTCCGCGGCCGGCATCAGCTCTTCGGGGAGAGAAAGCCGGATATCCGGGCCGTGGACGGGGTCAGTTTCTCGATAGCGGCCGGTGAAAGCTACGCCCTGGTGGGGGAATCGGGCTGCGGCAAGTCGACCACCGGCCGCTCTATCCTTCGCCTCGTCCAGCCCACGAGCGGAACGATTCGTTTCGGCGGCCGCGACGTCATGGCCGCCGCCTCCGCCGAACTCCGCGGCCTGCGTCGCGAAATGCAGATGATCTTCCAGGACCCCTACAGCTCCCTGAACCCGCGCATGCGCGTCCAGGACATAGTCGCGGAGCCCTTGATCGTGCACGGCCTGGCCTCCGGGGCGGAGGCGGCGGCCCAAGCACGGAAGATCCTCGACCGCTGCGGGATCCCCGAAGGCTCCGCGCGCCGCTTCCCCAGCGAATTTTCGGGAGGGCAGCGGCAAAGGATCGTCATCGCCAGGGCCCTGGTCACCAAGCCCCGCTTCATCGTGGCCGACGAGCCGGTGAGCGCCCTGGACGTAAGCATCCAGGCCCAGATCCTGAATTTGCTTCAGGACCTCCAGGCCGAATATTCCCTCACCTATCTCTTCATATCCCACGATCTGGCCGTGGTGCGCACCGTGACCGACCGGGTCGCGGTAATGTACTTGGGCAAGCTCGTGGAGGAGGCGGACACGAAGCGGTTCTTCGCGGGGCCTCAGCATCCCTACTCCCAGGCCCTGCTTTCGTCGGTCCCCAGGGACCACCCGAAGCGGGAGACGAACAGGATCATCCTTTCGGGAACCCTACCCTCGGCGTCGAATCCCCCAAAAGGATGCAGGTTCCACACCCGCTGCCCCGTGGCGGGCGTGAATTGCGAGGCCGAGGAACCGGGATTGGTCGAGGTGGCGCCGGGTCACCGCGTGGCTTGCCATAGAGCAGCGAAGGCGGAAGATTTCGACCGGCGCGGCCTGGTCCGGGAAAGGGTATGAAAGGCTGGAGCGGAGGCGTTGCATGAAATCCATGAATCACTTAAGAGGCAAGACCATCCTGGCGGACGGCTTCCATATGCCGAGCCGCGAGGCTGTCGACGCCTTCACCCAAGCCCTCGTTTCCGTTGACCTGGGGGGCAGGATCGAATCCCTTCTCAGGCCGGGCGAGCCCGGCTATGACGCCAGTCTGCGAGCGGCCCGGGAAGGCGGTACCTTGTTCAGGCTCCCCGAGGGAACCTACCTTCTGCCGGGGCTCGTCGATACCCACGTGCACGCTCCCCAGTATCCCCAGCTCGGCCAGGCCCTGGACGTACCCCTCGAAGAATGGCTCTACAAGTACACCTTTCCCCTGGAAGCCCGTTACAAGGACATCGCCTTCGCGCGGGCTGTGTATTCCCTCCTGGTCGACGACCTCATCGCCATAGGCACGACGACGGCCCTTTACTACGCCACGATCCACCAGGACGCCACCAGGATACTCGCCGACATCTGCCTGGAAAAAGGACAGCGCGCCCTCGTCGGAAAGGTGGCCATGGACCACAGGGAACAGTGCCCCGACTACTACCGGGACGCCTCCCCGGACGAAGCCATTCGCGGGACCGCCGACCTCTTCGATTACGTGAAGGCCAATCCCGACAACGCCGAGGGCAGGGTCCTGGCGGTTGTGTCGCCCCGGTTCATCCCCTCCTGCACCGACGCCTCCCTAAAGGGGCTGGGCGCCCTGGCCACGCAGCTCGGATGCCATGTCCAGACCCACTGCTCGGAAGGGGATTGGGAACACAGGTTCGTGATCGAGCGCTTCGGCATGACCGATACCGAAGCCCTGGACAGCTTCGGCTTTCTCGGCCGCAAGAGCCTGCTCGGCCATGCCCCTCACCTCACCGCGAAGGATATGGACATATTCAAGGCTCGCGGATCGGCGATCTCACACTGCCCCCTGTCGAACGCCTACTTTTCCAGCGCCGTCTTTCCGCTCCGCGCCGCTCTCGAGCGCGGCCTTCACGTGGCCCTGGGCACCGATGTCTCTGGCGGGCCTTCAAGCTCGATGTTCGAGGCGATGCGGGAGGCGATCGCCGCCTCCCGCATGCTCGAAACGGGCAACGACGCCCGCTTCGAGCCCGAGGAACGGCGCGGCCGGCCTTTCAGCCGGGTGGATTTCCGCGACGCCTTCTACATCGCCACCACAGGAGGCGGCCTCGCCCTGGACCTTCCCATCGGCAACTTCAGCCCGGGCTATCACTTCGACGCCATAGCCGTGGACGCCAGGGCGCCCGAAGGCTCGATACGGCTGTGGGACGACCTGGATACGGGGGATAAAATTCTCCAAAAGATCGTCTACACCGCGACCCGGCCCAATATAGCGTCGGTATGGGTCGCGGGCAGACAGATACGGTAGGTTTCTGCTAGAACGCCCCGTTCGCCTTCTGGATCAAGGCGATGACGACGACGGCGATGATGAATGCCACGGCGAGAATCGCCGTGATCATTTTTTCGCGCTTGGAAGGTCCCTTAGCCTGCGGCTTGGATTCCTGCGCTGTGGTTTTCTTTTCTTCCAAAACATCCTCCATGATTTGCTAAAAATGCCATGACTCGGCAGACCTCGCCCGAAAACGCCCAGGCGAGCCGATCGGATCGGCCGAGAATCGCGATGTACCCGTAAATGAGAATAAGTATAGGTGATTGAATGAATTCGCCAGGCGTCCGGTTCGCTCCTTCTGGCGACTCGAATAAAAAGCCGCCATTCAACAATAAAGTTGAATGGCGGCCCGACCATTCTAAAACCTCCAGCCGGAATCGGCTGGACCCTTTCAGGCGGTGGTATCGGCTTCCACCGAGTGATAACGGTATCTTAGCATTCGATTTCCAGGTTAACAAGAGAATGTTTTCTCTCATTTAAAAACCGAGCAGGAGTTTTCAATTTTTAACGCTTCCTCGTCGAATCTGGGCCCCGCGCAAGGCCAAGTCCGAAAAAATTCGTTCGGCGGCGCTAAATACCAGGAAATTCAGTCAAATTTTCAACAAATAATGGAAATTCTGCAACCAGGCTGCATTGAGTAGGGTATCAAAAATGGGAAGTTATATGTCGAATGCGGGCCGGTAGCCTCGGGAGGGCCGGAAAGGAGCATTGGATGCGGTGTCGTCGCGCGGGATGCAAAATCGCTTCTATCGGGAAGATGAGCGGATTAGCGGCGGTCATTTTAGTTTCAATCTCAATAGCCGGTTGCGATTGGCTTTTCGGTTCCGGTCCCACGGCTTATGTCGCTGGCTACTATGGGAGCGGTTCCTCCGATAGCGTCGCCTGTTATTGGGAAGGCTCGAAGCGGCAAGACTTGCCTTCAGACGGGTTCGCCGCCGAAGCCCTGGGGATATCCTTTGCAGGCGATGCCGTATTGGTCGCCGGAACCTACAAGAACGCCCTCGCTCAGCATGTGGCATGTATGTGGAGGGACGGGGTCAGGACGGATCTTGGCGCGCCCGTGCCTTCAAAAGATACCCGCGGGATCTCGGCCTTCGGCTATGAAGGCGATTCCTATATCGCGGGCTTCTATTACGACAATTCCTTGAGCCGTTTCGTGGCTTCGTATTGGAAAAACGGCGCCGTTACTTCTCTCGCCTCTCCAGGCACGGATTTTGCAAAGGCAGACGCGATAGCCTTCGACGGGAGTTCGGTGAGGGTAGTCGGATTCCATGCCGCGACTAACGAGGTAGCCTGCGTCTGGACCGACGGCGTCTCGGCCGACCTGCCTGTTCCCGTGACCGCCGTAAAATCAAGGGCATACGCGATCCATGTGGCGAATGGCCATGTTTATATTGCGGGCTATCATGGCGACGGATCGGTCAAGACCGCCTGCCTCTGGATCGACGGAGCCAGGACAGACCTGTCCTCGGGAACCGACGGGAGCGCCGGCGGGGTGTATCGCGACGGGGGGACTAACTATGTGGCCGGATATCTCAAGGATGGCGTCGCTTCGGCTTCGCTTTGGAGCGGGGCGAGCCAGGCTTTCCTTCCCGCGGTTTCCGGGAAACTCTCCGGCGCTTCCGGCGTAGTCCGTTTCGAAGATTCGACCTTTGTTTCGGGTTTCTACGGAAATGCCGACGATGTGGCGGTTCCCTGTCATTGGCGGGATGGCGGAAGAACCGATTTGCCGACCTCGGGCGGGCTCGCGGGCTTCGCTACCTCGATAGCGGTAAGGTAAGCGTATCCGAGGTTTTGTTGAACACTATATCTTTTTGCTTGAATAAATAAATTGATAATAGGGCATACGATTTTATAATTACTCTGTACGCGCATGCCACGGCTTTGTTGTGCAAGCAACGGGGTCGGCGAGATTATACGCTAAGTACGCGGCTGGAAATCTTGAATCCTAGCCCGCTGCAAAGAACTCCCGAATCAGACCAACGACATCTCGTATTGTCCGGTAGGAGGATGGGGGTCTCTTTTTCTGCTGCTCATCAGTAAGTTAATCGCTTTTCTCGAGCCTTATTGAAGGGAGGATTATATGAAGACGAAGTCGGCTGTTCGTGCTTCTTCGGTCCTGCTCGCTGGAATCATTGCAATGATGACATTGACAAGTTGTCCAAATTCATTTCTTTTCTTAGGCAAATTGAGGGCCACGGGGAGCATCTCTGGCGTTGTCGTCTCGGAAACGGGCACCGCGATCGTACCGGAGACGCAGACAAAAGCGATCGCCGGGGTGACAGTGCTGGAGGGACAGATAGTCACGGCAGGCACTTTGCATGTCAGGAAAACAGGCGATATAGCCGGTCAAGTTACACTTTCTGGTACCGCCGATGCCCTAGGTATAGTCGTATTTATCGCCAGAACGTCCTTCTCGGCGATCGAATGGAACATGAGGGAATTTTCGTTTACCTAGTTGGAACATCCCATATATGCGTTACGGACTCGAACGGGGTACACCTTTATCGGCTGGACTGTGTATTTAGAGGACGGGACTAGCGGATTATTAAACGGATGGTCCGTCATGATTATTCCAGACTTTGATATTGTGTTCTATGCCACCTGGGTCCCAAACTGAGCCGCGATTGACATATAGTTTTGCCTGCGCCGCCTACAGCCGCGCATGAGAAAACAGATAGTCCAGGTAGCGCGATTTCATCTGCCGGCTCGCCATTATCTGCTTGGCGGGCGGCAGTTTCAGTATCGCCCCCAGGACAGCCGCCATGGCGCGATGCGACCAGAGCGCCTGGTTGTCGAAGATGAGGTTCTGGAGCTTTCCGCGCTCTATTGCCATGAGCACGGTCCGATGCGCCGAATTGACGGGAGTGATAACGCGTTTTTCCCGGAATTCGAGGGTTATAGAGCCGCTCGGGCAGGCATGGGCGCATACGCCGCAGCCCAGGCAGATCGAGACATCCACCCGGGCTTTCTTCCGGCGCTGGTCGCGCGGATCCCCGGCGCTCACCAAGCCCATAGCCTCGACCGGGCAGGCCTGAGCGCATTTCCCGCAACCGGTGCAGGATTCGACATCAACGCGCGGAAGGAAATTTGTCGTGCTGATGGGGTTGAGCACGGCGAAACGCTTGGCCGCCAGCATGGCTTCGCAGCAGCATCCGCAGCAGTTGCAGATGAACGAGACCGATTCGCGGACGTTTTCACCGAATTGTACCAGATTATGCCCAATGGCCTTGTCCAAGAGATCCTGGCACTCCTTCGCGTCCACCCCCCGAGCCACGCCATGCTTGACCAGCGACTGCGCGGCTCCGTTGAAGGTCATGCAGATATCCATGGGGGCGTCGCAGGTGCGGCCCAGGTGGCTCATCTTGTGGCGGCAATAGCAGGTTCCGATGCCGATCCGCGTCGCAGATCGTATGACCTCGCTGGCTCGCTCGTAATCCAGGACATGGAGGCAATTCTCCTCCGAGAGGGCCGGCTCGTTGACGAAGACCCTGCCTAGCTGTGTTTCCCCGCCGGCGAACAAGGCTTTGACGAAATCCTCCTCGACGTTGAGGTATTGATAGTAGAGTTCGGCCAGCAACTTTTGGTCGTAGCCGTTTCCAACGCGCATCATGGAGAACTCGAAAAAGCCCGCCATCGGGGGAGGCATGCAGAAAACCTGCGTTCCGTCCGGGTTTTCTGTATCCAGCATCATCCCCCTGGACGCGAGGCTCTCGAGACTTTCGCGGGCCTCGGATTCGCCGGTTTTCCAGATCGAGGCCGCGGCTGATGCGGTAAACGGCCTTAGCGGCAATAGAGCTACCCGGCTTGCCTCTTTTTCAGAGAAAAGAACGGACAGAATCTTGAAAAGGAGTGCACCGGGAGGCGCGCCTTGGGGCATCAGGTTGATCCTTTCGGCGAGATGGCTATACCCATTTTTAAGCGTGCGGTGTGCCATAAACCAAGTATAGATGCGGCGCGGGGCACGCACAATGGCGCAAGGTCAGGAGCTGGCTCCGACCTTGCGGTTATCCTGTAAATACCGAAAAAATCTTAGTATTATAACTAGAATAAGGAG
>CAYVOD010000014.1:0-28373 GCA_964453055.1 uncultured Treponema sp.
TCGCCCCTCAAAAGGTCCCCCCTTCTCAGAGCGCTCGATGAAGGTACCAAAGTCGCCTCGGTTCTGTCAAGATCGTTTCGATCAAATCGGCTGATTTTTGAAGAATTCGAAGCGTTTTCGCCGCATCAAATCCCTCGCGAATTATTCCGCGAACCCCTTCGTCAAAAGGCGCGAGGAGGAAAGTATCCGGATTTTAAAGCCTTGTCAACTGGGTCGCGACGCTTCGTTAACAGAAAAACGCTCTATTTGGGCTCAAGAATCAAGGCAATGCATATTATGCCCTCGATAGTGGATCAAACAAAGCCAGTCCGCGCCTGAAAGCGGAGCATAATTCCTGCGCTAGTATGGCCAGTAATTTGATCCGTCGCCGAATTCCCTGTATCCGATCGCCTCTTGAAGCGCCTCATGATCGATGTCTTCCATACCATTCAGGTCGGCGATGGTCCTTGCCAGTTTGAGCGCCGAGTGGCAGGCGCGCATGGAAAAGCCGAGTTCCTGGGCTTTATCCCTGAACTCCTTGCGCAGGGCGGGCTTGAGGAAGCAGACACGCTGTACAAGATCAGGCCTGAGCCTGCTGTTGTACAGGCCGCCCCAACCGGAGCTTCGTTCCATCTGAACGGCCACCGCTGAGTCTACCATGGAGCGAAGCTGATTCTGGGTCCAAACTGGTTTGTCCATAATCGCGGAGCCTTCAGGTAAAGAAAGGGGAATACGCATATCTATTCTGTCTAAAAGCGGTCCTCCCAGGCGCTTCCAATAACGCTGGATTTCCAGGGGAGAGCAAAGGCAGGTTTTGGCCGGATTGCCCAAGTTGCCGCAGGGGCAAGAATTGGCCGCCATTACGAGCTGAAAGTCCGCGGGATAGCGGAGGATCATGCCTGCCCTGACGACGCTGATAGAGCCCTGTTCCAGGGGTTCTCGCAAAGCCTGGAGTACGTCCCGCCCGAACTCAGGCGTCTCGTCCAGAAAGAGCAAGCCCCGATGGGCAAGGCTTATCTCCCCTGGCTTGGGGGGTCGCCCTCCCCCCACAAGCCCCTCCAGGGAAGCTGAGTGGTGGGGGGCGCAGAACGGCGGCCTCGATCCTGATGCAGCATCCCCGTAACGCTTGCCTCTCAGCGACCAGAGAGCCGCGACTTCCTGGGCCTGCATCTCGCCCAGGTCGGAGAGCAGGGAGGGCAGCCTCACGGCGGCCATAGTCTTGCCCGACCCTGGGGGGCCGAATAGAAGAAGATTGTGCCTTCCCGCCGCGGCCACCACCAGGGCGCGCATCACGGTTGCGGCGCCGAAATAATCTGAAAAATCCAGCCAAGGACTCGCGTTCGGATCCCGCTTCGCTGTGGCGTCACGCCCTTTCTCAGCATCGGCCTCCCCAGGGCCTCCGAACGGTCTTCCCTCCCGCAGGGCCAGTAATATCGAAGGTAGTTCGGATATATGGGAAATTCCATAAAGCCTACCCGACTTCTGCCTTTTGGCTTCGCCGAGATTGCCGAAGGGGACTATATAGTCGCCGATGCCGGTGGAAGCAGCCTTCAGCAAGGCTGGCAGGCTGCCCCGAATGGGCAGCACATGACCGTCCAAGGTTAGCTCCCCCACGGCGAGAATCGGCTTCCCGCAATCCGGCAAGGCGCCTGCAGAAGACAAGATTCGCGTCGCGATGGATAAGTCGTAGAGGGAACCTTCCTTGGGAAGGTCGGCGGGAGAGAGATTGATGAGAATCCTATCCTGGGGGAAGATAAAGCCCGAGTTCCTAATCGCGGCACGGACCCTTTCCCTCGATTCCCTGACCGAGGCGGCGGCGAGGCCGACGATATCGACTGCCGGTATCCCCCTTCGTAGGTCTACCTCGACCTTGACCAAGCATCCTTCGAAACCTAGGGGTTCGTAAGCGAAAACATCCATGAAAGCCCTTCCTCCCGGTATACGTCCGAAAGGAGGGCCTCGGCTTCAACCCAGGAGGAGATCCAGGTCTATTTCGCCGCCCGCCGAAGGCATCGTTATGCCGAAGGCTTCGAGCACGACGGGATGTATCTCGCCGAATATGCCGATTCGCTTGCCCGCGCACAGGATCTCGGCCTGGCGCCCCGGGATAAAACGGCAATCCTGCGCTTCCCTTACGGAGTAATCTTTGCCAAGGTAATACAGCAAGGTGGCAACATGGGAAGCGGTTTCGTTATAGTCCGCCTGGGCGTGGCTGTTCAGGAAGCCGGCGAACTGGCGCGTCGAGATACCGTAATTTTCCGCCTCGTTAAAAATGGCCACCTTGCCGATCTCGAAAATCCGATGCGGGTATGGGGCCTTTGACGATACGGACTCGGTGCCCAGCAGACCAGGCAAGGGGGAGTTCCGCAGGTATTCGAAGCTTTCGCTCATCGGATTGCTTATCTTTACCACCGCCGCCGGATCGATGCCCATCCTGTCGATGTAGTCCTTCCGAGCTCCGAGGTAATTGTAGATCATTTCCTGATAGCCCATACCCACGAAGCTGAGCTTAGTCTTGCGAGAAAGTTCCTCGACGGCCGATAGCCTTCCGATGGTGAAATCATGTGGTTTTTCGGGTGGGAACTTATCCATTCCCATGCCCATCAGTATGTCCTCTATGAGATCCACCGGGTGGAGAAAATCGTTTCTATACTCCGGCGGCTTGATGACGATCCGATCGCCCTCGATCCTCGCCCGGGAACCCATCCGATGCGCCGCCTCCCTAGCCTCTGCGACGCTCATGTCCAGGCCGAGGAGCTTTCTCGCCTCATCGATTCCGGCCTGGATTTCAGGCTGGAAATAGCAGGGGAACACCACCCTCCGGCCGAAGGGAGTGTCGTAGGGATATCGGACTTCTACGTTCTCGATGGCGAATCCCATGTCGGCCAGATCGCAGGCCAGGATGGAGGCCGTCAGGCTCACCGAGGGATACTCGGTGCCGGTGACTTCTATGAAGAGGTCTTGATCCCCAACGAGCACGGCGCCCAGATCGGCGGAGTTTATGATCGGCGGATAAGAGAGAACCCTGTCCTTGTCGTCCAGAAGCAGCGGGTGGACAGGCTCGTCCTGCAGAATGAAGCTGTATTCCTTCCCCTTGGGATGCTCGGCGAGGATCTGCCGCAGAGTCATGGTTCTTGTCTCTTGCAGCGGCAGGAAGGCTTCCTTGTCGGGATCGGCGCCCCTGTAATGCACAGGCCAGGCTATGATAGACGGCCGATATAGTCCTATGGAAACGCTGCGGCGTTTTCGGCCGTAGTTCCAGGTTAGCTTTTCCTGGGTCTGGATGAAATCCTTGAGCATGGCGTCGCTGATCGCCGGACCGCGGGCGACAAAGCCCGCGAGATATGGCCTCACCTTCCGGACACTCTCGTCCACCAGCACGGCATAGGAAGCTTTTCGGGATTCCCCGAGTGGGACGAAAAATGGATAGGAAGGGATTTCCCCCGTCTCTCTTACCCTCAGCTGCCGGGCCAGGCCAGCGGTGGACCAAAGGTCAGGCCTGTTCGTATCGTTCAGTTCGATCTTGATAGTTCGGTCCTCGGCGGCGGCAGAGGTATCGTCCCAGGCGTCCAGCTCCGCCTTGGCGCCGGGAAGAATCGCCTCCAGGGAGGCCGCATCCATCTTCCTTCCCAAAAGCTTGAAGAACAATGATTCGTTGACTTCTATCTTAGGCATCGTAGCGCTCCATCATTTAGGCTGCATTAGAGTTCTGCGCAGGCGGACGCTCTCCAGGTCCGGGCTGAAGAGCTCGCGCAGGTCGTTCAATCCGAGGGCCATGAGGGCCATGCGGTCTATGCCCAGTCCCCAGGCCAGCACAGGGACATCGATCCCCAGCGACTTGGTTACCTCGGGACGGAATATGCCGGATCCTCCCAGCTCGAACCATCCGAGCACCGGATGCTTGATATGCACTTCCACCGACGGCTCGGTGAAGGGGAAATAGCCGGGCACGTATTTTACTTCCTTGGCGCCGGCGACCTCGACGGCGAACATCTCCAAAAAGCCCAGGAGGGTTCGCAGGTTCACGTCTTCGCCCAGCACGATCCCCTCGGTCTGGTAAAAATCGGAAAGATGGGTCGCGTCCACCTTGTCGTAGCGGAAACAGCGGACGATGCCGAAATACTTGCCGGGAACCTTTGCCGTAGGCAGCTGTCTGGCCGATAGAACCGTGCCCTGACTTCTCAGGATAAGCCGGCGGGTGAAATCCCTGTCAAAACGGTAGTTCCAGCCCCTCGAGCCGGTATCGCCGCCGTTCTCGTGGGCCGCGGCTACCCTGGAAAGATGGGGCTCCTCGATAAACTTGGCCATCGATGGCTTTTCTATGCTGTACACATCGTGGATATCCCTGGCCGAATGGAACTGAGGCATGAAAAGGGCGTCGGAATTCCAGAATTCGGTCTCCACCATATTGCCGTCGAATTCCTCGAAACCGAGGGAGACGAGTTTGTCCTTGACGCTTTCCAGGAATTCGACATAGGGGTTTTTCCTGCCCGGTATAGTGCGGGCGGGCGTAACTCCGATGTTATAAGGACGGAAGCTTGCCTTTTTCCAATTTCCGTTTTCAAGCAAGGCTGGAGTCAGCGCGCCCAGCTCCTCGCCGGTGACCCCTAGGGATTTGAGTATCTGCCGCTGCTCGGCGGTCGCGGGACTCAGCCTGTACACAACCCGCTCGCGCTCCACCACCCTGAAAGGAGAATCGCCTGCGCCTCGTTTTTTTGCCACGCTCCGAATCACCTCCAGCTCCGCTTCGGAGAGAGAGGTTTCGGGAATCGTGCCGCCGGCATCCTTCGCCTTGGCCAGCAATCCTTTGATAATGAGCACCCGCTGGGGAAAAGAAGCTTCGCCTACGAGCGTTGCCCTCTTGTCATCGTCGAGCCTCATGGTTCCGACCTTAGACAAAAGGCCAAAAGCCGACCCTATGGTTTTCTGCTCGAAACCAAGTTTTTCCGCGAGTTCAAAGAGTTTCGCAGGTCCTTGTTCGGCCACCAGCGCAATGATGCGTTCTTCGGGACTCCCCTTTTCAGCATACTCCTGCCCGAGGGCGGTGAGTTCAAAATAGGTGGAAGCTGATCGTGCGACTTCGGCGATCAATCCCTTGCCTAAGAGCCAGGAAAAGGCCTGGTTTTCCTGGCCTTCCTTGAAGTTCAGCTGGCTCCGCAGGATTTCGCCGTCGATTTCGCTTCCCGGCTCGTAGGCCAGAAGGATGCGGACTTCCAGTGGATGAAGAGTTTTAGCGACGCTTAAGGCATCCATGTGACAGGCTCCATGGGAATCGGATGAGGGCGCGGGGGAAAATTAGTCCCGTTTTCGTGCCGCTAGAGTACGAACGCGCCTATTAGCGAGGAGTATTGCCCAAAAAAGCCACCATCGTCAATCGAGGCGCTCTTCAGGGTTCGGCCTTCTGTTTTTCTTCGCTCGGCTTAAGCAGTGCTGCCCGGCTGGTCCGGCCGTCCATAAGGACATCCACCGGCATATCAAGTCTCGTCCAGCGGCAATGAGGGGTACTTTTTGCGCAGGGCATCGATTTCAGCCACTTCCAGTCGATGAAACCCTCGTCTGCCTTGGCGACCTTGAGGTAGCCGATGTTCATGCTGGTGACGTTATGGAAGAAATGTGAACCCAGTGAGGACTCCACGACGAAATCCTCAAGATCGGCTTCCACGATCACCCTTGACCGGGATATCTGGGCAAAGGTGACAGGAATGCCTAGCCAGCGATCCCTCGTTCCCCAGCGGCCGGGACCGATGAGGATGTATCGCCTGCCCTCCTGGCGCAGAAGAGCGTTCAATTCCTCGACTTCCCCTGCCATTTCCACCGTCCTCGAGCGGTCGAAGCGCTCGGGGTCCACCCATATGACGTCCCTGATGTCTTCGAAGCGGCCGTTGCCCATGGCTTTGTCCGAGTAGATGAAACAGGATTGCTTGTCCAGGGATTCCAGGTCAACGTCGACCTTATCCTGCTGATTGATCAGTGGCTTGAGCTGCAGAACGTAGAGGGCCGGAAGCCCCGAGGGCTCGTCGAGGTTGAGGGCGTACTCGATTTCCACCGGTGTGCCCATGGAGCGGGCGGCCACGTCCAGGATCATTGAAATCGCTTCCGCGAAGGGTAGCGCGTCGTACTTTAGAATATTAGCCAGATCGATGATTTTGGTTCCCCTTCCGCTGTCGCCGGGGACGAAGCGCAGATCCTGGGCGTCCCAGGTCGAAACCAGATATGAGAATTTCCTATCCTTGGCGCCGTCCTGGATTGGAAGCTCCGCCAGGCTTGCCATTTCCCCCGCGAGGAGTTCCGGCATGTTCTTACGCAAATCCAACGCGTGAAAACTCCGCTGGGTGTTGTCCAGCAGCTGGTCCGGCGGCACCATGTCCAGCTTGGGATATCGGGGGCTGAAGCGATAGGAAGCCCCTCCACCCACGACCCAGGTACCAAGCCCCAGGGCGGAGACGCAGAGTCCGTCTTCGGGCTTCGAATACGATATGGGGTAATAGTTATAGGACTGCGCCACGCCTGAAACATGGGGATAATAATAATCGCCGTGGGCAGAGCCCACGAGCTCCTGAATGACCACAGCCATGCGTTCTTCTTCAAGATTGTAACCGGTCATCTCGAAATACGAGCGCGCCTCGGATGAGAAGAGGCTGGCGAAAATGAGCCGTATCGCGTCGCAGAGCTGGTTGAGCCGCACCTCATGGTCAGGATGGTTGTTGGGGATGATATAGGTGTCGTAGATGCCCGAAAAGGGCACCATGAGCATGTCCTCGAAGAGGCCAGAGGATCGCACCGCCAGCGGTTTTGTCGTAGCCGCCAGGAAATGCTTCAGCTTGGCCACCAGAGGCCTGGAGAGGGGTATGGAGACGAAGCTGCGCCTAAGCTCCTCGGTCTGCGGGCCATAGAAGGAGGAGGCCCAGAGGTTGTTGGTCTCCAGGAAGACCTCGAATTCGTCTATGCCGATGAAGGCGGTTCGGGGAATTTTAATATCGATGCCCTTGATGTAGCGGGAGAATTCGAGATTTTCCAGCAGGGAACGTATAAAAATGATCCCCCTGCCCTTCCCGCCCACCGAGCCGTCCACCAGCCTGCTGACGTAGTTCTCCTCCCTCATCATGGATTCGTCGAAATTGGGGAGGATGCCCCTGGATTTTTCCTTCCGAACGTTGTCCAGGATCTTCACGATAAAATCGCGCATCGCCTGAAGGCTTGGAAAATCGCTTATCCTGTAAGGCCGAAGCACCTTCGCCATGAGTATTTCTCCCCTGGCCATGAGCCAGGCCGAGAAATGGTTGCGTTCCGCGTGGTAGGCCAGGCTTTCGGGGGGTAGGACATGGAGAATATCGATGAATTCCTTCATGTTGCGGGCCCTGTTCAGCTCGGTGCCGTCTGGGAGGCAGAAGCGGAAAGCGCCGAAACCGAGATTTTCCTGCAGGAAAGAAGCTAATTCCATCTCTAGGGATTCGGAATTCTTGTCGGCGAAGGAGGCCCCCAGGGAATAAGCCTTCTGCCTGATAGCAGGCTCGCTTGACTGCACGAGAATGGAAAGGTCGGGAATCCTCTCCCGCGCCATGGAGAGAAAGTCGAAGCCCGCTTCCTCGTCGTAGGATCCGCGGCGGGGAAAACGCAGGTCCGTGATTACCGCGAGCAGGTTCCCCTCGTAGGTGTCGAAGACCTCCTGGGCTTCCTCGTAGCTGGAGGCCAGAAGGATTTTGGGCCTGGCCCGTATGGAGAGCAACTTGTATGTCTCAGTGACCTTTTCTTCCTCGATCAGGGTCTGGGTCTGCTTGAGCACGACCTTGTACAGGACGGGAAGGAAGCGGGAGTAGAAGCGAACCGAGTCTTCGATGAGGAGGATAACCCGCACTCTTCCGGCCAAGGTGTCGGCCTGCACGTTTCTCAAGTCCTCCACGTACTTGATCATTCCCACGAAAAGCTTTGAATACCCGTTCCAGACGAAAACCCTGTCGATCGCCGCAAGGTCCGGGGAGTCCATATCCAGCTTTTCAAGGCTGGAATTGTTGGTCGCCATGAGGAGTATGGGAATATCGGGCCATATCTGTTTCATACCCTTGGCGAGGCGCAGCGGCAGGTCGAAATCGATGCCGGCCATGAGGATGACCAGATCGAAACTTCCGCCCCTGAAGAGATCCATGGCCGATTCCTCGGTATAGGCGCAGGTTACCCTGGGAATCGTGTTGAGGTTGAGCTTGAAGTATTCGCCGTAAATCTGCTCGGTCAGAATGCCGTCGGATTCCACCACGAAGGAATCGTATAGGCTGCCCACCAGCAGGACTTCCCGCACGCGGAAGCGCATGAGATCGTGGTAAATGTTGCGTTCCCTGCGCTGCCTGTCATAGGCGCTGACAAGTTCGTTGAAATACATGGAGCCATGATAAACCAGAGAAATCGCGAACGGAAGACGGAGCCGCGGGGCGGGAAACGCGTCGATTCGCTGATCCCGAAACGCTTCGAGACGCGGGTCCGGGGCTTTCCTTGACCTGAGCTTCCGTACGTTATATCATCGGCCCTAATATTGCCGGAAAATGATTCACCGCCCCTTGGGCGGTTGGATATCGGAGAGAAATCAATGAAAAACCTGAAGCTCGCGGCGGTTCGACCGGATTTAAGCCGCAGCGTCATAGACGTAAACGGCGTGAAACTCGGCGGCGAGTTTGTCGTAATCGCAGGCCCCTGTTCGGTAGAGTCCGAGGAACAGACCGTCAAGACCGCGGTGGCGGTGAAAAAGGCCGGCGCCAAGATGCTCCGGGGCGGGGCTTTCAAGCCCAGGACCTCTCCCTACGCCTTCCAGGGCCTGGGCCTCAAGGGTCTCAAGATCCTGGACAAGGCCAGAAAAGAAACCGGGCTCCCCATCGTGACCGAAGTTGTCGACACCAGGGACGTCTCCTGGGTAGGGGAATACGCCGACGTACTCCAGATTGGGGCCAGGAATATGCAGAATTTCTCCCTCTTGAGGGAGGTGGGCAAGTCGGGAAAACCGATACTGCTCAAGCGCGGCATGTATTCCACCTTGGAAGAATGGCTGAACTGCGCCGAATATATTCTCGCCGAAGGAAACCCCAATGTCATTCTCTGCGAACGGGGCATCAGGACCTTCGAAACCTATACGAGGAACACCCTCGACCTCTCCATGATTCCGGCGGTGCGCACGGAAAGCCATCTGCCCATTCTTATCGACCCGAGCCACGGAACGGGCATCCTGAGCCTGATTGAACCCATGAGCCTGGCCGCCATGGTGGCGGGTGCCGACGGACTCGAAATCGAGGTGCATATCGACCCTTCCTGCGCCATGAGCGACAAGGATCAGCAGCTCTCGCCCGCCCAATTCGGGCGGCTCATGAAAAAGCTGGAAGCGACCCGGCTCTTTCTGCGGGAACTGGACGACAAGATCGACGCCGAAGGCGTGCCGGACGGACTTGATGGCGTCGCTAGCCTTGGTGGCGTCGCTAGCCTTGGTGGCGTCGCTAGCCTTGGTGGCGTCGCTAGCCTTGATGGCGTCGCCGGCTCCTCTCCTCGAAGCATAGAGCCGGAAGACGCTGAGAACAACCATTTCAAGGACTCGGTGGACTGATGGATTCACAGGTTCGGGTTAAAGACGAAATCAGCCCGCTTTTCTGCGGCCTGAGCGAAGTCGCACGGCAGCTTGATCCGGTCAAGACCTTAGTGGTGAGCGACGAAAGAATCTACAGGCTCCACGGGCATCATTTCTCCACCTTTCCCAGCGCGCTCATTCCCGAAGGCGAAGCGTCCAAAAGCATCGAAGTCCTTCCCAGCCTCCTTGACAGCTTCGTCCAGCACAGGGTGGACCGCTCCTGGAGCGTCCTCGCCCTGGGCGGCGGCTCGGTCAGCGACACCGCGGGCTTCGCCGCCCACATCTGGATGCGGGGCATTGGGTTTTTCGGGGCGCCCACCACGCTTCTCGCCATGTGCGACGCGTCCCTCGGAGGGAAAAACGGCCTCGACTATCGCGGGTATAAAAATGTCATAGGCGCTTTCCATTTTCCCAGAAAGCTTTTCTGCGACGTCGAGACGCTGCGGAGCCTGGAGCCGGGGCAATTCGCCTCGGGCATGGCCGAGGCGATCAAGCACGGCATCCTGGATGGGGATGAGCACTTCGCTTGCCTGGAAGCTTACGCCAGAGAGCATGGCGGCGAAGGCGGCCTGAATTTCCGCCTCTGCCCCGCCGCAATCCTTGAGCGGATCGTCTATCTCTCGCAGCGGCTCAAGCTGAAGATCGTCGCCCAGGATCCGAAAGAATCGGGCAATCGCAGGCTGCTCAACCTGGGACATAGCTTCGGCCACGCCCTGGAATCGGCAAGCGGCATGCCCCACGGCTTCGCCGTGTCCCTGGGCATCGCCCTCGCCTGTTCCTTCTCCCGCGCAAGAGGAAGGGTGAATGAGGAGGATATGCGCAGGATACTGGACCTCCTCGATCGCTGCGGCCTGCCGGTCGATATCAAAAAAATCGACCCGGACGGCTCCTTGAGAAAAAAAGCCTCCCAGCTCTTCTTCATGGATAAAAAACGGGAGGGCGGAAATGTGCATTTCATCTTGCCTGAGGGGATCGGAGCGGTGAAGATCGAAAAAATTCCTATGGAGGAGCTTCTTTCCTTCTTTTTGGAGGATAGGCTATGAACAGCTTCGGGAGACTTTTCAGGGTGGAGATTTTCGGCGAATCCCACGGCCCCGAGGTGGGGGTTTTGATCGATGGCTGCCCGCCTGGGCTGCCGATCTCGGCGGAGGATTTCGAAGCGGATATGGGCAGACGGAGAGCCGGGGCCACCGGGACGACACCGCGCAAGGAATCGGACCTGGTCGACATCCATTCGGGGGTGCACGCGGGTTACAGCACAGGCTCGCCGATTTCCCTCAGCATTCTCAACACGAACACCCGTTCCGCCGACTACGAGCAATTTCGCTCCATACCCAGGCCCGGCCATGCGGATTTTACCAGCGCGAAAAAATACTCGGGCTTTTCCGACCCTAGGGGCTCGGGGCATTTTTCGGGGAGGGTGACGGCGGGACTTGTGGCCGCCGGCGTGATAGCGAAAAAGATCATCCCCTTCGCCCGGTTTAACATAGAGGTGCGCTCCGGCCGCGAAGGCAGGAGCCTGGAGGAGATGGTGGCCGAGGCCGCCGCCCGAGAGGATTCCGTTGGGGCGATAGTGGAGATTGGGGTGCGGGGGCTGCCGGTAGGACTCGGGGAGCCCTTCTTCGACGCCTGCGAAAGCGTCCTCGCCCATATTCTGTTCGCGGTGCCCGCGGTCCGGGCCTTAGAATTCGGGGACGGGTTCGCAGCGGCCGGGATGTTCGGATCGGAGCACAACGATCCCATCGTGGATGCTTCGGGAAAGACAAGCAAGAACGGCTCTGGAGGAATCAACGGAGGCATTAGCAACGGAAACGAGCTCCGGCTTCGGGTAGCTGTCAAGCCGGCCTCTTCCATCGCCCGGTCTCAGCGCAGTTTTGATTTTAACTCGAAGGCTATGACAGAATTGATCATCGAAGGCCGCCACGACGCCTGCATCGCCCTGAGGAGCGCCGTGGTGCTCGAGGCGGCGACGGCCATCGGCCTGGCCGATCTTTATCTTTGCGATCGCGGTTTATACGCGCGCGGCAGCGAAAACCCATGGAGGAAATCATGACCCTCGAGGATCTGAGGCTGGACATCGACAAGATCGATATGAAAATCACGTCGCTTCTCAACCAGCGCATCGAAAAAGCCCTGCTCACCAAGAAGCTCAAGAAAAACATCGAGGATACGGGCCGGGAAAAGCTGGTTCTCGACAAAATCAGAAACTCGAGCAATTGCCTTCTGGATCCCGGATTCGCCGAGGGCTTGTACAAGACCATCATCGGCGAGACTAAAAGGATCCAGGCTACCGATCAGCGAACCATCGGATTCCAGGGGGAGCATGGCGCTTATAGCGAGGTGGCCGCTCGCGCGCTCTACCCGAGCGGAGCGATGATTCCCTGCAGGGAATTTACCGATGTGTTCGACATGATCGAAGAGGGTTTGATAGACTGCGGCATCGTGCCGGTGGAAAACACCCTCGGGGGCCTCGTCGGCCCGGTCAACTCCATCCTCATCTATACCCACCTTAAGATCATCGCAGCGATCGACATGCCCGTAAGGCACTGCCTTCTCTGCATTCCCGGCGCAGACCATCGCGAGCTCAGGCAGGTCTGGTCCCATACCCAAGCACTTTCCCAGTGCAGGAACTTCATCGCCCGCAACCGGCTCGAACCCCAGCAGCACTACGACACTGCGGGTTCGGCCCGGGATCTCGCGGAGCTGCGGCCGAAAGGAGTCGCGGCTATTGCCAGTAAGCTGTGCGCCGACCTGTATGGCCTCGAAATTATCAAGGAAGATATACAGGATTCCTCGCATAACAGGACCCGCTTTTTCGTCCTTTCTATGGACGGGGGCGACCAAGAGGGCGACCGATGCTCGGCGGTTTTCACCGCCGGCGACAAGGCAGGCTCGCTTTTCGCCGTGCTCAGCGTTTTCGCCAAGGCCTCAATTAACCTGACCAGAATCGAATCGGTACCCGACAAGCCCGGAACCTATGCGATCTTCATCGATTTCGAAGGCTCGATCAAAGATCCCAGAGTCCAGGCCGCCGTCGAGGCTGTCTCGGCCATGGCCGAGGATTTCAGGATACTCGGCTGCTACAGGGAAACGAGGATACAGTAATGAGAATATTCATACTCGGCACCGGCAAGATGGGCGCATGGCTCACCGAGGAACTTTGCTGGAACCACGAGGTCTGGGTCCATGACGCTGATCCGCACAAGATGAAGTACTTCATGAAGGTGCATCGGATTCTCGACCTGGCCGAACTGGACGAGGTAAGGCCTGAGCTTTTTATCAATTCCGTAGCCCTGGGAAATACGACCAAGGCCTTCGATGCCGTTCTCCCCCATATTCCCGAATCTTGCATTCTGGCCGACATATCCTCGGTAAAGAATGGGCTCCAGGACTATTATAACAGGCTAGGCAGACCCTTCGTCTCCAGCCATCCCATGTTCGGGCCCACCCTGGCGAACATCAGGGACCTGAGGGACGAGAGCGCGATCATCATCTCTGAATCCTGCGAAGAGGGCAAGGCGTTTTTCAGGGAATTCTACAGCAAGCTCTCTATCAAGATCTTCGAGTACAGCTTCGAGGAGCACGACAAGACTGTCGCGTACTCTCTGGCCACCCCTTTCGCCTCCAGCATGGTTTTCGCCGCCTGCATGCGGAAGCAGGAAGCGCCAGGAACCAACTTCAAGCGGCATATGGCCTCCGCGAAGGGGCTGCTCGCCGAGGACGACAGGCTTCTGACAGAAATAATGTTCAACCAGTACACGATCAGGCAGCTGGAACTCATAAATTCGAAGCTGAGTTACCTCACTCATATAATCAGGCAGAGGGATTACGAAGAGATGAAAAAATTCCTGGACACCCTGCGAGAAAATATTGCCGACTAAGGCTCGGGCGCCCAGGCAAAAGCCTAAACCTTTCTTCTCGAGCCGCGCTTAGCCAAGGAGCAAATCCATATCGTGGAAAAATTCCGGCCAGGATTTAGCGACGCATTCTGCGCCGTCGATAGCCACAGGATGCTCTGAGGCCAGCGCGGCCACCGCCGCGGCCATGGCTATCCGATGGTCGCCCCAGGCCGCGACCCGGCCTCCCGATGGCTTGGAGCCGTGGATGCGCAGGATGTCCCCGCAAAGTTCCGACCGAATTCCGAGATTGCTCAGCATAGCCATGAGACTTGCGGCCCTGTCGCTTTCCTTGCCCCTGAGGCGGCTCACCCCTTTAAGCTCCGTTTCGCCCGGACATGCAGTGGCAAGCGCGGCAAGCGGGGGAAAAAGGTCAGGGCAATCGGTGGCGTCAAAGCTGAAAGGCTTGAGCGTCGCCCGACCCACTATTAACCTGTCGCGCTGAAAGTCGAAGGGCGTACCAGCGGCCTTGGCCGCGTCCAGCACAGCCCTGTCCGGCTGCATGGAATTTCTTTCGAGCCCGCGGATCGAGAGTCCCTCGCCTGACGCGGCCAAGGCCGCTGCTACCACGAGAAATGCGGCGGAGCTCCAGTCGCCCTCCACCTCTAATGCCGAAGCTTTATAGACCTGCCCGCCGGGAATGCCGAAGCGACTGTAATCTTCGTTCCGCTCGATCCTTACGCCGAAAGCCCGGGCGGAATCGATCGTCAAGTCGAGGTATCCGCGGCTGACCGTTCCATTGACCAAGATCTCAGAATCCTCCCGAGCCAGAGGAAGGGCAAGCAGAAGGCCTGTCAGGAATTGGGAGCTGCCTCCGGCATTCATCGAAAGGGATCCTCCCTTGAGTGGGCCGCGGATCGCGATGGGAGCCTTGCCCTCTTTGGCGAAGCAGCGCGCTCCGAGCGCCCTCAAAGGCTCCTCTACCATCGACATAGGTCTCGCGCTTAGGGAACCTGAAGCCAAAAGCCGCGTATCTCTGGCCAAAAGGGCGGCGATTGGACTGAACATGCGCATGCATAACCCTGATTCACCGCAATCCAAGTCTATCGGCGCCTCCATTTCTTCATTAGAAAGCGGCGCGGCGGGATCCCCGAAAAGCGGAGATCCGGTGATTGATATCCACGCGCCGTCCCTATCTACGGCTGCTCCTAGCGCTCGAGCCACGTTCAGTGCCGAACTCGCGTCGTCGCAGAGGGATTTCGCACGGATCCGGCTTCGCCCGGAAGCGAGCACGGCGCAGGCTATCGCCCGCTGGCTAAGGCTTTTGGAGGGCGGCGCTTCTATGCTGCCCGCGAGAGCGGCTTTTTCTCGTACAAGTGTCATATGCTGGCGAGCCCTCCTTATGGGAACATTCGTTTATACCACGGAAGCGGGCTCACGGCCAGCATGCGGAGGGGCCGGCAGAGGCGGCTTGGCTGGCAGGTGATATGGGTAAAGCGAAAAAGGGCCGGCCGCGCTTCGCGCGGCCGGCCCGATCATTCCGCAATACGGATTTTTCGCTTCGCCTACTTACACAAGCCCTTGGGCCAGCATGGCGTCGGCGACCTTCTTGAAACCGGCGATATTCGCGCCCACGACGTAGTTGCCCTCAAAGCCATACTGCGATGCGGTCTCGACGCATGCTTTGTGGATGTTGCGCATGATACCGTGAAGCTTTTCGTCCACTTCCTCGGCGGTCCATGACAAGCGCATCGAGTTCTGGCTCATCTCCAGTCCGCTGGTTGCCACGCCGCCCGCGTTGGCCGCCTTGCCCGGCGCGAATGGAATGCCCTTTTCTATAAAGAGTTTCCATGCCTCGGGAGTGCAACCCATGTTGCTCACCTCGACGACGGTGGAAACGCCATTGGCGATAAGGATCTTCGCGTCCTCCCCGTTGAGCTCGTTCTGGATCGCGCAGGGCATCGCGATATCGACCTTCTGCGCCCAGGGTTTTTTCCCGGCGAAGAACTGGGCCTTGGGAAACTTGCGCACGTAGGTTTCGACCTTGTTCCGGTCTATCACCAGCATCTCTTTGAGGTAGTCCCACTTTTCCTCGGTGCCGATGCCCTCGGGGTCGTAAACATAGCCGTCGGGACCGGAGATCGTCACCACCTTGGCGCCCAGCTGGCTGCCTTTGATACATGCGCCCCAAGCCACGTTGCCAAAGCCCGAGACGGCGATCGTCTTGCCTTCGAGACTCTTTTTCTGCACCTTCATCATCTCGTTGGCGAAATACATAGCCCCGTATCCGGTAGCCTCGGGTCTGATCAGTGAACCGCCGAAGCTCAAGCCTTTGCCTGTAAAGACGCCGGTGAACTCGTTCGCCAAGCGCTTGTACTGCCCGAACATATACCCGACTTCCCTGCCCCCGACGCCGATATCGCCGGCGGGAACATCCACGTCGGCGCCTACATGGCGGTAAAGTTCGCACATGAAGCTCTGGCAGAAGCGCATGATCTCGTTGTCGCTCTTGCCGTTTGGATCGAAGTCTGAACCGCCCTTGCCGCCGCCCATGGGAAGCCCTGTCAGGCTATTCTTGAAGGTCTGCTCGAAGCCGAGAAATTTCAGGGTCGAAAGCGTGACCTTGGGATGAAAACGGACTCCGCCCTTGTAGGGGCCGATCGCTGAATTGAATTGAATCCTATAACCACGATTCACGTGGTACTCACCCCTGTCGTCAACCCAAGGCACCCTGAAAATAATGCTGCGCTCGGGCTCGACGATCCTCTCCAGTATCTTTTGAGCCTTGTATTTTGGCTCTGCTTCGATTACCGGAGCGATGGATTCGAGCACTTCCTCGGCGGCCTGCAGAAACTCGCTTTCCCAGGGATAGCGGGCTTTGAGATCGTCGAGCACCTGCTTGATGTAGGAATTCATTCAACCCTCCTTGAAGGTTATTAGAGAGGTAATACGCCTATGCGTTTGTTGTATCTACTTTTTTCATTCTATACCGACTTATCGAAACGGGCAAGCCTTATTGCATATTGAAACGTTGTTTCAAATATAGAAATAAAAAGTATTTATCTGCCAAAACAAGCCAATAGCTCGATTCTTAATCCGCTTCCTCGATCTTGTTTTCCTGCTTTTTCTCTATATCGACGCTGAGAATCCTATGGGCTTCCATTTCATTTACGGTAAATGTCGCCTGCTCGGTCTCGATACTCTCATTCACTTCGGGAATCCTTCCGAAAAGGTCAAAGACGAAACCGGCGAGGCTGTCAAACTCTTCGACTGGAAGTTCGAGGTTGAGTTTTTCCACCACCTCGTCCAGGTGCACCCTGGCGTCGCAGCGCCAGGATCGGGGCCCGGTCTGGACTATATCCTCGGTCTCGTCGTCGTATTCATCCTGGATTTCCCCGACGATTTCTTCGATGATATCCTCCATGCACACGATGCCCGAAGTCGCCCCATACTCGTCCAGCACGACGGCGATATGCACCCTTCGGCGCTTGAACTCCCGCAGGAGGCTATCGATTTTCTTCGTTTCGGGCACGAAAAAAGGCTTTCTGACAAGCTTGGCGACAGGGAGGGATTGGCCGCTTACCAGAGATGCGAGCACATCCTTTGCGTAAAGCACCCCAATAACATCGTCGATGGATTCGCGATATACGGGAATTCTGGAATGTCCGGAATCGATGAGAATCCTGAACGCCTCTGCGCTGGCGGCATCCTCGGGAATGAAGACCGTATCTGTCCTGGGCACCATCACTTCCTTGACGGTCGTCTGGGAGAGATGTTCTATGCCTTCAATCATCTCCTCGCGTTCGAGGGACTCAGGCTCCTCCTGTTGCGAAGGTTCCACCCTGCGTTTTCCGAATAAACTTAAAAAAGGACTCACAATATATGCTCTCCCCGCAGCGATGCCAGGATGCGCTCCTGTTCCGCCAGCATAGGCTGGGTTTCGTCGTTATTCTCGTGATCCCTGCCGCTCAGATGGAGTATTCCGTGCACGAGGAGCCGTTTCAATTCCTCGTCGGAATCGACATCGAACTCAGCCGCGTTCCGTTCCATCGCAGGAATCGATATGACCACATCGCCTGCCAAATAGCTCTTGCGCCCTTCATCCTCCAGAGTCTCCCCCATGGCGAAGGAAAGGACATCAGTCGCCTCGTCCCTGCCCCGGTATTCGCAGTTGAGTCTCTGGATGAATTCATCGCCGCAGAGCAAAATGGAGAGGGTCCAGTCCCGCAGCCCGAGAGTTTCCAAGGCCTTCAGGGCGAAAGCTTCGGCGGCGCTTCGCCAGGGCGGTTCTCCGATGTCCCTGCATTCGATGCTCACCTCGCTCATTATTCTTTTTCCTTCTGGTCAGGGTACTCGATCCGGGAATGGAATTGGCCGGCCATTATGCGCACGAAAGAATGCCTGATGACCTCGAGGTCCCTCAAGGTCAGCTCGCAGTTGTCCAGCTGACCGTCCTGGACCTTGTGCATGATCATTTCCCGAATATGGGCGTCCAGCCTCGGTACCGTCGGGTTCTTTATCGTTCTGCTCGAGGCTTCGATGGAGTCGGCGAGCATTACGATTCCCGCTTCCTTATTGGCCGGAGGCGAGCCTGGATAGGAGAAATCCTCCGGCCTGATGGTTTCGTCCTCTTTTTTTGCCTTGTCGTAGAACCAGGCGATCACCGAGTTGCCGTGGTGCTGCGCGACGATATCCACCACTTCCTTGGGCAGCTTGAGCTCCCTGGCTTTTTCCGTTCCCAGCTTGACATGGCTGCGAATTACCGTGGCCGATAGCCTGGGATTGATCTCGTCGTGCTTATTGGAGCCCCGCTGGTTTTCCACGAAATATTCCGGTTGCTCGATCTTTCCCAGATCATGATAATAGGCCCCGACCCGGGCGAGCAATGGATTGGCGCCGACATCCTCAGCCGCGGCCTCCGCCAGGTGGGCGACGTTCATGGAATGGGCGTAGGTGCCAGGAGCCTGGGTGAGGAGTTCCTTGAGCGCGGGAGCGTTGACGTCGGACAGCTCCAGAAGCCTGAAGCGGGTGGCCAGGTTGAGAGATTGTTCAAGGACGGGGAGAATGGCCAGTATCAAGGCTCCGCTTATGAAGCCGTTCATGGCGATGTAGCCCGAGATCCCCGCCAACTGCTGGAAGCGCAGCCCCTGCTGAAGAAGGAGGATAAGGCTCACGCCGAACTGGATCGCCGCCTGTAGCACGCAGGCTAACACGAGGTCAAGCCTTGTCTTGGCGGTCGAGATCGTCATGGCGGCGAAAAAACCCGCCAGGATTACGAAGACCATCCAGTAGGCGTTGAGATTGGAAGCGGACGCGCTGAGCATGGCCAGCACCACGGTATAGGAGAGAGCGAAACGCTGGCCGAAAATGGCGGCGCCAATACCCGAGAAAAGCGCGATGGGCAGGAAGTAGGCCCCCTCCAGCGATACCTGATTTTGTCCGGCTCGGCTGGCCAGGAGGACTATCGTATAGAACGCAAGGGCAGAATAGAGTCCCATGAGAAGGCTCGGCACTTTATAGGGGGTAGCCCCCTCATGCTGACGCAGCAGAAAGTAGCCAAGGCCGGCGGCCGCCAGCAAAAGTCCTAGGCTGCGCAGCGATAGGCCGAAATCCGAGCGCGAAACGGCCGAACGGACTGCCTCGAGCCTGGCGTAGCTTTCTTCGGTTACGATTTCGCCCTTTCTAATTAATAGCTCGTTTCTTCCGACTGCCTTATACACCGGCTCTATCTTCGCCCCTACTCTTTTGATGCGGCTCAGGGAGCTCGCTTCGTCGAAAAAGGCGTTTTCAACCGCAAAACCTAGGACGATACTTTCCACCAGCGAGGAAATAGGGCGAGCGAGATGGCGTCGCTCGGCTTCATCTCGGATCACCGCAGGCAAATCCGCTTTGGTGACCATCGTAGCCATGGTCCGCTGTTCAAGTTCGGCCTTATTGTTGATCAAGCGTTTCAGCTCGAAATAGTCCTGATTGTAGCGGGCTAGGCCTTCGGTGGGGAGTGAGAAGACGGCGCCCTCCAGTACCGTCGCCAGAATATCTTCGGCATAGACGAGTATCTGGGACTTAAGGGAGGATTTGGCCAGGTCTGCGAGGACCTGGGAAGAGAGCTTTCCCGGAAACTTGCTCTGCAGCATGAGAAGGGCGGTCTCCTGAGCGATGTCCTGGGTGCTCAAGGAGCGGAAATTCTCGGTGAAGTCCTTGAAGTGCTCCAGCGTTCTTCTGGAAATCCCCGAATCGAACTGAAAGACAGGGAGCACGAGGCGCTCCTCCGCGTCCCTCCGCAGCGCTGTGGCCTCTTCGTCGACGTAGACCACCTCTCTGCCTGCGACGATATCACGGTCTGCGACATCTCCGGGCTTGATGCCTGAATAGTCTCGCTTGATGGCCATGGAGCCGGGACCGAAAAACACCAGGAGCAGCGCGGCCGCAATGATGCAGATGCCCATGTGTATCGCGAAGACCCGGTTGCGTTTCAAGCTCGCGAGCAGCATATGCCACAGCGCGCTTGCCTTTGATTCATTCGTTCTCATAAGCCTCGATTATCTTCCTCACCAACCTGCTTCGCACCACGTCCCTGGCGTCCAGGTGACTGACGAAGACGCCGTCGATATTGGAAAGAATCTGCAACGCGTGAACGAGACCCGATTCAGCCTTCCTAGGCAGGTCGATCTGCGTGATGTCTCCGGTGACTATGGCCTTGGTGTTTTCGCCGAGCCTGGTGAGGAACATTTTCATTTGTTCTTTGGTCGTGTTCTGGGCTTCATCCAGGATTACCACGCAATTATTGAGGCTTCTCCCTCTCATATAGGCTAAGGGGGCGACCTCGATGGATCGCGTCTCCTCGAGCCTTCGGATCGACTCGTAGGGGATAAGCATTTCCATCGCGTCGTAAAGCGGGCGCAGGTAGGGATTGATCTTCTGGACGAGGTCCCCGGGAAGGAATCCCAGGCTCTCGCCCGCCTCCACTATCGGTCTGGTCAATATCAGCTTTCTTTTAGCCTTGCCGAGAAGGTCCTTGAGGGCCCATGCCATGGCGAGATAGGTTTTTCCCGTCCCCGCTGGCCCAACCGCGAAGGAAAGATCGTGCAAAGCCATGCCCTTGAGGTAGAGCCCCTGCCCCTTGCTCCTGGGATAGATCGTCTGGTTGCTGCCAGGAATCTGCACGCAGGCGTCGAAAAAGTCGTCGCAAGCGGCTTTTGGGACCTCATCTCCCGATGTGCGGTTACCAAGGGGCGTGAGCTCCGCATGCAGGGCTATGATGAGATCGGGGGTAGCGGGGAGCCCTCCTTCGATCGACTGGGTAAGCGCTTCGATGAGTTGCGAAAAAAGAGTCCTGGTTCTCTCTTCGTCGCTTTCGACCATGAGTTCGTTTCCGCGGCTCAAAACTCTCGAACCGAGAAGATCGGCGATGATGGAAAGATTGTAGTCGTTGGGTCCGCAAAGCTCGGCCAGAAGCCCTGTATCTTCCAAGACAATGCTCTCAGCGTCCAAATGCTCTCCTTAAACCCGCAGATTCACAGCCTTTACGTCTTTTGGGGAGGCGGAGGCCAGCGCTGTGCGCCGGCCTCCGCCTTCAAACTGTAGTATATCCCTAGGCCAAGGGCTTTGTATATTATCCGCCCTCAGCGCCGGAACTCGCCCTTGTCATAGGCGATGGCGCTCTTTAGCTCGGGGATATCCTTCCACGTGACCAGAAAGCTGAACGAAAACTCGAGCTGATAATAAGGCCGCCCGGCATCAGGGGTAAAAAGCGCTGGACTCATGGCCAGGCTGGCCTCTACGTTCCAGTCGTGGAGATCCTGAGCCAGACTTAATGAAAGATCCTGAAGCTTGAAGAGGGTCCGCTTGAGCGCCTGGCTATCCCAGATCGAAAAGGCGTCCAGTATGTCCTTGAAGGGGTTTCTCGCATAGTCCGCCGGATCGAAATCGGCGGAGGCCGGGAAAAGGCCCGGCCAGTATCGCCAGGGCGATTTATTCACCGAACGGGCGGAGAACTTGAGGCTGCTGCCTTTATTGCCGGTCAGGGACATGCTTAGGTCGGCGGCGATCGCGGACTCGGTATACCGAACGAGGTTCTGGGTATAGGAAAGACCGGGCTTTACTTCGACGACTAAATTACTTCGCGCACTGGCATTCACCCCTGACTGGGGCGCCGTCGTACCCGTATCGGCGCGCGATCCCTCCTCAGAGGTCATGCCGCCGTCAGCCGGGAGGCTTTTGCCTTTGTTTTTCAAGCCATCAAGCTCGATATGGGGGTTTAGCGCCACAGAAAACTCGTAAGCCCTGAACCCCTCGGTTCCGTCCAATTTCCAGGCCCCGCCATCCAAGTAATAGCCTTTGGCCCTCCTGGCGGTGAACGATGACCTTGCCCAGAGGTATTCAAGGGAGCTTACGCTGGAGAGGGGCTCGGAGTTCTGAAAGTCCCAGGCGAAACTCGATTTGAATTGAGGATAGGGCGAAGCCCCAAGTCGCAACTGGGCGCTCAAGGCCGAGTATTCGAGCGGCGCGGCCTCGGCCGCACGGGCTACCGAGGCCTGGAGGCTCGCGCTCAGATATTTTCCTGATAGGGAATAGGTTCCTGTATACTTCTCGAGGAGAGGCGGAAGCATGGCTTGGAAGCTAAGGCTTTGGCTATATTTGTTCTTCGAGAGGTAGGACAGAGTTGCGGTGACAGAATGGGCTGAAAAGCTGGCACTCTCCCATCCCAGCCAGGAGCTCGAGTAGAGCGGGGTCGCGTCGATTCCAAGCCCCGATAATCCGGCGTAGGCATTTTTAAAAATCACCGTTCCAGCCTGATAGCTAAGAGTAGAGCCGTTGAATGGGGAAACGGGGCTAAAAGGCCTCAAGCTCAAGGCCGCGGTTCCATCCAATGCCGAACTCCTATAGGAATAATCCGAGAGTCTGTACGGATGAGGGGTGGTAGGCGCGAGCCTTTCGTCGTAGAGAATCGGCCTGTACTGATCCTGGGCGCTGAAACCTAAACCGGACTCGAAACTCAAAAGCCTGTCGGCCCAGGAAAGCGAATAGCGTAAGGTGCCGCCCCCCTTCCAGCCTAAAAGCCGGTATGAAAGGCTAGCGTCAATATCCTCGGGACTCAGCCAGGTCGAGGAGCGATACTTGTCCTCTATGCTCGCCGTTCCCGAGGCGGTCCATCCCAAGCGACCGCTTATGGAGGTAAAATCCCTGGTTCCTTTTTTTTCGCCTTCATCGGGCGCCCGGGTAGTGGCTTTGTGGTCGAAGCTGCTTAGAGTGCCGGAAAGCTTAATGGCTCCATCGAGGAACTTGAGGCTGTCGGGATAGAAGAAATCCCTTGAGGGAGAGGCGGCTAGCCTTCTTCTGCCCGCAGCGTCCAACCCGACGGTGGATTGGCTTTTCGTCCTCCAATTCATCTGGGCTCCTGCCCTGCTTACCTCTACATTCTCCAGCACCGCCCCGTTTTTTCCCTGGGGCAGCCGCCAGGAAAGCGTAGCGTTCAGGTTCTGGTTCATGCCGCTGCGCCGGGAGATAGGAGTCTTGTTGGATTCAATAATCGACAAAATGCTCGAGGATTCTTTTCGCTGGGCAAAATCCTGTTCAAAATAGGGATCGGAGTAGAGGGGAATATCCGTTTTAAAGGAGTATCTAAAAACTCCCTCGCCTACGCTGGTGGAATAGCCGAGTTGGGCGCCGAAACGGAAGGGAAGATCGAGGCCGAGAAAATTGGAGCCGTCCCAAAGCGAATCATAGTTGTTCGAATAATCGAAGGGTGAGTAGAAACCGCTGGACTGGAGAAAAAGCGAGCGGCTGAATCCCAGGCCTAGGCTGAAATCAAGGCCCGAGCCAAGGGTGGGGAAACTACCCTGGAACCCCAGGTAAACTCCTAGGGAGGAATATACATCGGCCAGGAGCATAAGGATGTTCGATCCAGCATTTCCCCCTGCTCCGGCAGATCCGGTCTCGGCCTCGGGGCCGAGGCTTGTCCGGCGGATGAAAACCCCAGAACGCTCCAGAGAGCCGGTATTATCCGCGCTGTTCATCAAAGATAGAAGTCCGCTCTCGGAACTGCTTCTTTTATCTTCTCCCAGCAAGTAGCTCGTAGTCTGGACAAAGGCACCCTCCCTGCTGCGATATCCGATGACAGGGTGAAAGAACAGCTCCTCTGCGGGGTAATAGAAGAAGGGCAGCCAGAGCACCGGCACGACGCCCAAATAGAGGGTGGCGTTGGCCAACGCCCAGTCTCCGTTCTCGAATACCCACACCTTTTTCGCTCGTATATGGTAATGAGGATTCGGCTCATCGCAGGCGCTCAAGCTGGCTTCCTCGAATAGGCTCATGTCGCTTCCATGCCGGCCTAGGCGCTTGAAATAGAGAGAGAGCGTTCTCTGCATATCCTGGGTGGGGTCAAGGTCGTAGGAACCGTCCAGGAAGACGCCGGAATATGAATCTAGGTCGACCAGCAGGGAAGAACCGCTGAACTCGTCGCTTCGCGAATCCTTCTCCCTGCGATATTCCACATTTCCCTTCGCTTCGACGATGTTTCTCTCCTGGTCGAAGACGATTTCGTCGGCCTTTATCGAATGTGCGTAGCCGTCCTCGCTGCGGAGGGTCACTGTAATCGGGCCCGCTAGCCGCATGTAACGGTCTCCGCCCTCCTCCAGGCTGAAGTATTCGACCTGGGAAGCGCTTTCTATGACGAGGCTCGAAGGCGCTGGCGGCGCCTCCGGTTTTTTCAGCGTGAAAAAATCGTAGAGTGAGCGACGCAGATCTGCGCTGCTACCCTCCGTCGGCAGACCGTACTTGAACGCCATTGCCCGCAGTTCGTAATAGTTGCTCACCGCGATGTCCATCGCCAGGGTAGAGCGCTCGATCTCGGACATGGCCTCGAGGAAAGCTTGTCCCGGGATCGGTTGCCGATCCTGGGCGCCGATCGCGCAGGCGCCGATGAGGATTAGTATCAATGCCAGGATTCTGCGGGACATCGTAGAAAGGATACTACACCGGCGCCGAAGGGGGCGCAACAAGACCTAGCGCCCAGATTCGCTTCGAGCGCGCCCCGCCCCGCCGCCAGGTTTATGAATGGCTGTGAAGGTAGTCTTTGAGATAGCGGCCGGTATGAGACGCCCTCACCTTTATCACATCTTCCGGCCGCCCCTCGGCGACGATGCTGCCCCCCCTAGTGCCACCCTCGGGCCCCATGTCGATGATCCAGTCGGCCTGCTTTATCACGTCCAGATTATGTTCGATCATCACTACCGTGTTGCCCGTGTCCACCAGGCGCTGGATCACCTCCATGAGCTGCTTCACGTCGGCGAAATGCAAGCCCGTGGTGGGTTCATCCATGAAATAGAGGGTCTTTCCCGTGGCTCTCCTGGATAGCTCGAAGGCCAGCTTGACCCGTTGGGCTTCGCCGCCGGACAAGGTCAGGGCGGACTGTCCGACTTTTACATACCCTAATCCTACCGAGAGCAAGGTCTCCAGCTTGTGGGCAATGTGGGGAATATGGGCGAAGAACGAGGCCGCCTCCTCGATCGTCATGTCCAGCACGTCGGCTATATTCTTGCCCTTGTAGCGTATATCAAGCGTATCGGCGTTGAAGCGCTTTCCGTGGCAGACGTCGCAGGTTATGTAAACGTCGGGGAGGAAATTCATCTCGATCTTGATCGTCCCATCGCCTTGGCAATTTTCGCAGCGACCTCCCTTTACGTTGAAGCTGAACCTGCCGGCCTTCCAGCCCCTGGCCTTCGATTCGGGGATGCTGGCGAAAAGTTCCCGTATGCCCGTAAAAAGCCCGACATAGGTCGCCGGATTGGATCTGGGCGTCCTCCCTATCGGGCTTTGGTCGATATTGATGATCTTGTCGATGTGCTCCAGCCCTTCGATCGAGTCGAAGTCTCCCTCGTTGAGCGACGACCTCATGATACGGTTGGAAATGGCCGGATACAGGAGGTCCGTGAGCATTGTGCTCTTTCCCGAGCCCGATACTCCTGTCACGCAGATGAAGAGGCCTAAGGGCAGGCGCAGGTCCACCCCCTTAAGGTTGTGCTCCCTGGCTCCCTTGAGGAGGATAGCCTTGCCGTTGCCTCGCCTGCGGACCGCCGGCACCTCTATACGAAGCTTCCCTGCCAGGTATTGGCCTGTAAGGCTCTTGGCGGACTTCATCACCTCTTCGGGGCTGCCTTGGGCTACGATCTTTCCTCCGTGCTCCCCCGCCCCTGGTCCCAAGTCGACAATGTAATCGGCGGTGCGCAAAGTTTGCTCATCGTGTTCAACCACGATGAGGGTGTTGCCCAGGTCGCGTAGGTAGGTGAGTGTTTCGATGAGCCGCTGGTTGTCCCGCTGGTGAAGCCCAATGGAAGGCTCGTCGAGGATGTAGAGCACCCCCACCAGGGAGCTGCCGATCTGGGTCGCCAGCCTGATGCGCTGCGCCTCGCCGCCCGATAGGGTGGCTGCCTTACGCTCCAGGCTCAGGTAGTCCAGGCCGACGTTTTTCATGAAGCTGAGGCGCGCCTTTATCTCCTTGACGATTTGCTTGGAAATCTGCTTTTCCACGTCGCTCAGCGCCAGGGAGACGAAAAACTTGAGCGACTCCTCCACGGACAGCTGCGATATATCATGAATGTTCTGTCCGCCCACGGTCACAGCCAAGGCTTCGGGCCTGAGTCGCTTGCCCTTGCATGCTTCGCAGTGACACTCGGTCATGAACGACTCTAGCCACTCCTTTATCCCCGGACTTGTCGTCTCGTTGTAGCGGCGCTTCAAATCAGTAAGGATGCCGGGAAATCGGCTCTGGTATTCGAAATGCCCAGTCTTTTCCCTGTTTTCGTAGACGATTTTTATCGGATCCGGACTCCCGTAGAGGATGGCCTGCATTACCTCGGGCTTGAGGTCTTCAAACGGCGTGTCCAGCTTGAATTTGTAATGGCTCGCCAGGGCTTCGAAGCGGGAGCGGTTCCAGGCCGACGAGGGATTGTAGGGAATGCAGCCCCCTTCGTCGAAGGAAAGGCTTTTGTCGGGGATGATGAGGTCGGGATCGAACTCCTGGGTAATACCCAAGCCCGTACAGGCGGGGCAGGCGCCCTGGGGGGCGTTGAAGGAAAAGAGCCGGGGCTCCATCTCGGGCAGGGAGATGCCGCAATCGGGGCAGGCTCCCTTCTGGCTGAAATATTCCTCGACGCTTTCCTTGTCGTTCTCCCGTATGACGATCACCGAACCGTCGGCGATGTGCAAAGCGGTTTCAACCGCCTCGGCGATCCTTCTCCTGGAATCGGGCCCTAGCTTAATTCGGTCGACGACGATTTCTATGCTGTGTTTTTTCTGCTTTTCCAGCTGTAGGGGATCCTCGAGGCTGACCATCTCGCCGTCCACCCTGGCCCTGGCGAATCCTTGCTTGCGGGCGTCCTCCATCCACTTCTTATGCTCGCCCTTCATGGCCCGCACCACAGGCGCGAGAATCTGCAGCTTCGAGCCGGAGGGCCAGGAGAGGATAGCCTCCAGGATCTGGTCGACGCTCTGTTCCTTTATCACCCTGCCGCAGGAAGGACAGTGCGGTATGCCTATCCTGGCGAAGAGGAGGCGGTAGTAGTCGTAAATTTCGGTCACCGTGCCCACGGTGGACCTGGGATTGCGGTGGGTGGTTTTCTGCTCGATGGAAATCGCGGGAGATAGTCCTTCGATATAATCCACGTCCGGCTTGTCCATGCGGCCCAAGAATTGCCGGGCGTAAGCCGAGAGGGATTCGACATAGCGCCGCTGCCCCTCTGCGAAAATCGTGTCGAAGGCCAGCGAACTCTTGCCCGAACCGGAAAGGCCGGATATGACGATGAGCTTGTCCCTGGGGAGCTCGAGATCGATATTCTTGAGATTATGCTCCCTGGCGCCCTTGATGATTAGTTTTTCCATACAAGTTCCAAGGATACGCAGTTAGCGGACAAGTGGCAAGAGGCGCCATACATTTGTATAGGTAAAATACCCTGTCGCGGGCTCCGGAATAGGAGGTCGTCCGCGCGCCCGCCTTGTACATTAAGCGATCGTAGGCGCCGGGGTTCAGACGTTGAACTTGAAGAAAATCACGTCCCCGTCCTGCACCACGTATTCCTTGCCCTCCTGCCTCAGCTTGCCCGCCACCCGCACCGCGAGCTCAGAACCCAGTGCTGCCAGATCCTCGAAATGATAAACCTCGGCCTTGATAAAGCCCCGCTCGAAGTCCGTGTGTATGACGCCCGCCGCCTGCGGCGCCTTGTCCCCTACCCGTATAGTCCAGGCCCTGCATTCGTCCTCGCCGGCGGTGAAGAAGGTGCGCAGCCCCAGCAGCCTGTATGCCGCGTGGATGAGATTCGAAAGCCCCGACTCCTTTAAGCCCAGCTCGGCCAGGAACTCTTGTTTCTCTTCTTCGGTTTCCAGGTCGCCCAGCTCGGCTTCGAACTTGCCGCAGATCACCACAGCCTCGGTGCCTTCCTCAGCGGCCCTCGCACGCACCGCCTCGATATAGGCGTTGCCCCGGGAAACCCCAGCCTCGTCGGTATTGCATACGTAGATTTCCCGCTTCATGGTGATGAGGAATGAACGTTTGACGGCCTCGGCCTCTTCCTTCTCAAGCGGGACGGAGCGGGCAGGCTTGCCGTCCTGGAGAGCCGGCCTTATCTTGGCGTAGGCGGCCAGTTCCTGTTCAGCTTCCTTCTTGCGCTGTGGATCCTTGAGTTCCTTGGCGAGTTTCTCAGCCCGCTTGTCCACCGTCTCCAGATCCGCCAGAGCCAGTTCCAGGTGCAGCATTTCGAGATCGTCCACGGGACTGATCTTGTTGGAAACGTGCGGAACATCGGGATCGTCGAAGCAGCGGAGGACATGTATCAGCACGGCAGCGTCCCGTATATGGGAAAGGAACTGGTTCGTGGCTCCCTCTTTCTTCGAGGCGGCAGAAGCCAAACCGGCGATATCGGTGAACTGAATCGTGGCCGGGACCTTCCGCTTGGGCTTGAACA
>CAYVOD010000015.1:0-1811 GCA_964453055.1 uncultured Treponema sp.
AGGCGCCGGCTTCCCGGCGGGGAGAGCTGGAAAGGCCCGCGCCCGGGGCGCGGCTAGGCCGAAAGTGCCAGGACTGGTCCGACGTGGTTGACTTCGATTACAGCTCTTCGCCCGCCCTGTGGATGGAGCTGGAGTCGACGCTCCAATTCTGGCGCGACAAGGGCGTGGACGGCTTCCGCTGCGACGTGGCATCACTGGTGCCTGTCGAGTTTTGGAAGCACGCCAGGCAGCGGCTCAACCAATACGATCCGGGAACGCGCAAGGAAAAATACCCGCTGGCGTGGATCGCCGAGTCGGTGCACCCGTCGTTTTTAAGGAAATTGAGGCGGGAGGGCTTCGGGGCCTGGTCCGAGCCGGAGCTCCATTCGGTATTCGATATCAGCTACGATTACGATGGCTGGGAAAGGCTGGAAAAAGTATGGGCAGGCTCGCTGCCGGCCTCGGTCTACCTGGACTATCTCTATGCCCAGGAGACTCTCTATCCAGCCGGCGCCCTGAAGTTGCGGTTCATGGAAAACCACGACCTGGAGCGGGCGGCGGCGCGATTTGTCACCCCCTCCCGCCTGAGAGCCTGGACGATGGCCATGTTTTTCATCCCCGGCGTCGCCATGGCCTACATGGGGCAGGAATTAGCCCTAGAATCTCGGCCCTCGCTCTTCGATAGGGATCCCCTGGACAGGAGCGCGGGCAGCGAGGAATTCAGGCTATGGTTCGCGTCATTGATGAAGGGACTGGAAGGGATCAAGGGCAAAGCTCCCTACTTCGGCTATCGGGAGCTCGCCCGGGGCGTTTTCAGCCTGGAGCGCAGAATCAGGCCTGAGGACGCCAGCCCAGCGTATCTGGCCCTGGTGAACCTTGAGGGCTGGAACAAGCCTGTCTCCCTGCCCGAGCCGATTGCCGGCTGGGAGCTTTTGGGCGGCGAGGCCATCGAGCTCGGAAAACAGCCGCTCTTGTTCGAAGAACCGGTGCTCGTGGAGCTGCGCAGCGGCTCGGCTGCGCCTTGAAAAGCGGCCGCCGGAACTCGGGAAGGGGAGCCCGAGTTCCGGCGGCCGCCTCGTTGCGCGGGACAGTGCTTCAGAATCCCGCGTCCTGGTTCATCAAAATAACCTTGATCCTGCCGGGCTGGACTTCCCTATTGAGCACCAGAACCTTGGAGGGGTAGGTGGCGAAGCCTTCCGGAAGGCCGTAGGCTTTTCTCGCGCGCTCGCTTTCCTGAGGGACCACGTGCTCGACCAGGCGATCCCAGGCTTCGTCCAGGCCGGGGACAATCTTCTTGGCGCTGACGACGAATATGACAGTGCCCGCGCCGTAGGTATAGGCGGGGAGTTGGCTTCCGGTGAGGGAAGCGATCAGCAGCTTGCCGTTCTGGGTTACCGCGTGGACCGAACCGACGGCGATATCGGGTCCGGCGCCGAGCTTGCGCATTTCCCGGCCTTCGGTTTTCCCGTCCATGGCCCCGAGCTTGGCGCGCACCGATTCGTACCGGCCCGACTTGTCGATAACCGCCCCCAATCCTATGGAATCCACGGTCACCGAGGTCATCACGAAGACCTCCGACTTCTCCGGTATCAGGCGAAGCGCCGTCTGTTTCGCTTCCTCGGCGTCGGCAACGACGAAAACCTCGAATCCGTTTTCCCTCAGGGAGCTTGCTGTCTTTTCCACTATTTCTTTCGCGGGCAATTTATTCCATTCGCTCATCGATAACTCCTTGATCATTTGTGGTAATAATATATAAAAAAATTAATATAAAGGAAAATCGCGACGCGGATTTACCTACAAGCCAAGAGCTGAGTCAGGGTAGCGTTTTGATT
>CAYVOD010000015.1:1911-28276 GCA_964453055.1 uncultured Treponema sp.
TCGCGACGCGGATTTACCTACAAGCCAAGAGCTGAGTCAGGGTAGCGTTTTGATTGTTTCATCGGGGGAAAGGGAGAATTAGGCGGTTTTTGTTTTAGACGTCGGAGACTGGGAGCGACGCCCTCTCGGCGATTCGCGGAGTATGAAATCCTCCGGCCGATCAGCCAGGTATCTCGAACACACCCTCCAGCACGTGCCGCGGGGCGTAGGGGAAGCGGGGCAGGTCGGCGAGGGAAGTGACGCCCGAGAGCACGAGAATCGTTTCCATGTCGGATTCGATGCCAGCGATAATGTCGGTGTCCATGCGGTCGCCGACGATGGCCGTCTCCTCCCTGGTGACGCCGAGCTTGCGGATGGCATGGCGCATCATGAGGGGGTTGGGCTTGCCCACGAAGTAGGCTTTGCGCCCCGTTGCAAGCTCGATGGGGGCGAGGAGGGAGCCGCAGCCGGGAATAAGGCCTTTTTCGCCGGGACCGGTGAGGTCGGGGTTGGTGCCAATCAGTTTGGCGCCGCCAAGCACTAGGCCAATGGCTTTTTCGATGGTGTCGAAGGTATAGGATCTCGCCTCTCCGACCACCACATAGTCGGGGTTGACGTTATTCATCGTATAGCCCACTTCGTAAAGGGCGTGGATGAGTCCCGGCTCGCCTATGACATAGGCCGAGCCGCCGGGCAGCTGGTTGGAGAGAAAGCTCGCCGTGGCCAGGGCGCTGGTGTAGAAGTGGCCTGGCTCGACGACGATGCCCAGGCGGCCGAGTTTCTGCGATAGTTCAGCCGGGCTTCGCTCGCTGGAATTGGTGAGGAAAAGAAAGCGCTTGTCGTTGCTCTTGAGCCACGCGACGAACTCGGCGGCGCCCTGGAGCAGTCGGTTGCCGTGGTAGATCACGCCGTCCATGTCGATAATGAAGGCGTTCTTGCTTCGAATGACGCCCAGGTCGGCGCTTTTGGTTTCGTCCATATAAAGGCTCCTCGGATGAAGAGGTATACGGCCTCATCCTATCGGCGCCTTTAGTTCCTGGTCAACAGAGCGAACGCGCCTGGACCGGCCTGACTTGATCGCGAAAGCACCCGCCGATTCCGTTGACAAGACCGACGGAGGTTTCTATCATGAGGGTGTTGCGGCGCCGAGAGGCTTAATCGGGAAGCTGGTGAGAAGCCGGCACGCCCCCAGGCACTGTAAGGAAGCGTTTGACTTTGCCCGAAGCCACTGCGAATGCGGGAAGGCTGAGGGTCGCGAACAGGATGCTTCCGAGTCAGGAGACCGACCGCGCGGCCGCGTCGTAGACGCGGATATCGCTATTATTCACTGGGTGCTGAATAATGAAGGTTCTTACCTCCATAGGTTCCCGCACAGTTCCAGTGTCCTCGTCCCGGCAATGAGCGCCGAAACGCGCCGCGAACGAGCGTCGGCGTCTAGTAGTCCTTTCGACTTCGGGCGCTTCGCTCGGTTTCGCGGCCTACCGCGGCTTAGTTCCGGAACAGGGATAGGAAAGTCATGGACACGATCAAAAGGACAATCGAGCGAATCGGAGCGCCTGACCAGGCGGCTAGGATGGCCGCGGCCGAGCGTCAGGTCCGGCTCACGAAACCCCAGGGCAGCCTAGGCGCATTAGAGGATCTGTCGATCCGCATCGCGGGCATGGAGGGGAGGGCAGATCCTAGCGCCGAGCCGGGTGCCGTCTTCGTCATGGCGGCCGATCATGGGGTTTGCGCCGAGGGAGTGAGCGCTTACCCGCCCGAGGTGACGGCCCAGATGGTGCGCAACTTCGCGGCCGGGGGAGCCGCCATAAACGCGATAGCGAAAACGGTGGGAGCCCGGGTTGTGATCGCCGATTTGGGTGTGGCCGCCGAGCTTCCCCGGGACCTGGCGATCCACCGGCGAAAAATCGCCTATGGAACCAGGAACATGGCGCGCCTTCCTGCCATGACCAGGGTGGAAGCCCTTCGCTCGATCGCCTCGGGCATCGAGATTTTCGAGGAGGAGCTGGCTGCTTCCCCCTTCGCGATAGCCGCGATCGGGGACATGGGCATAGGCAACACGACCGCGGCCGCCGCCATGGCTTCGGTTTTTACCGGAAAGACTCCGGAGGAGCTGGCGGGGCGGGGCACCGGGCTGGACGACGAGGCGCTGGAGCGAAAGATCTCAGTGGTGGAGAGGGCTCTCGCCTTGCACAGGCCTGTCGCCAGGGATCCGGTCGCCGTGCTGAGCGCCGTCGGCGGATTCGAAATCGGGGGAATGGCCGGGGTGATCCTTGCCGCCGCCGCGCATAGGGTCCCGCTTGTTATCGATGGGTATATCACTGGCGCGGCGGCGCTCCTGGCGGCCGCGCTCGCGCCTGCGTGCAGGGACTACATGATCGCCGGGCACCTCTCGGCGGACAAAGGCCACGGACTTATGCTGGCCGCGCTGGGTCTGGAGCCTCTTCTGAGTTTAGGTATGAGGCTCGGCGAGGGGACAGGAGCCGCGCTGGCCATGGGAATCTGCAAGGCCGCCTGCGCCGTCCTCAATTCGATGGCCACCTTCGAGGCGGCTGGAATCGGGGGAAAATTATGAGGAAAACTCTACTGATAGCGCTTGTTTTCGCGGGCCTGCTTCAGGCGGCTTTCGCCCAGGCTACTCCCGGTGTCGTCGATTCGCTTGGGAAAACAATAAAGCTTTCCAAGCCGGCTTCGAGGGTGATATCCCTCGGCCCAGGCCAGACGGAGGCGCTTTTCGCCGTAGGGGCTAAGGTTGTGGGGGTGACGAGCTACTGCGTCTATCCGCCAGAGGCATTGAAGGTGGAAAAGATCGGCGGTTTCTCCGCGGATTCCATGTCCCTGGAAAAAATCATTTCCCTGAAGCCTGATCTCGTGGTTGATTCCGGCGCTATTCATACAGCCCTTACCCAGCGGCTGGCCGCATACGGCATACCCCACTATTCCTACGATCCTGGTTCTTTTAAGGATATCGCCCAGGGCATACGCAATCTGGGCGTGCTTACGGGAAGGGAAAAGGAATCGGATTCTGTCGCGGCAACCATGCAGCGGCAAATCGACGAGGTACAGCGACGCTTGGAACCTATTGCCAGGGAAAGGCGGACAAGCGTCTTCTGGGAGGTTTACGACGAGCCGCTCATGACCTGCGGTTCGGCCACATTCCAGCACGCGATCGTGGAAGCGGGCGGCGGCAGGGATATATTCGCCGATCTGCCCGGCTCCTGGCCCATGGTGAGTAACGAGGAAGTCATCAAGCGCGCCCCCGAAGTGATCATGGGCGCGGACGATCACGGCGATGGCCTAAGCCTCCGGGCGCTCAAGGCCAGGCCGGGCTGGAATCTCATCCCAGCGGTAAAAAATGGCAGGGTAATCCTAATTCCAACGGGAATCGTTTCAAATCCCGGGCCAAGGGTGGCGGACGGGGTGAGGGCCGTGGCCGAGGCCCTCTACCCGGAGCTTTTTAAATGAAAAAACCTGCCGGGACAGGGCTTCGCAGGCAGCGGACGGGAGCGCTGGGATATTCGGTCCTGGGCTTGACCGCCGCGCTCGCGTTTTTGGGAAGCCTCTGTCTGGGTTCTGTTTCCTTAACCCCCGCGGAGGTGCTCAAGGCGCTGGGGGCGAAGCTGTTCGGGCTTCAAAACGTCGATCCGATAAGCGTGGCGATAGTGTGGCAGCTGAGACTCGCCCGCAGTCTTCTCGCGGCAGTGGCCGGCGCGGCTCTTGGGGCTTCGGGGGCGGTGCTGCAGGGTCTGTTCAGGAATCCTTTGGCGGATCCCTATTCCATGGGAGTTTCGTCGGGAGCTTCCTTGGGCGCGGTCATCGCGATCGTGACCGGGTTCAGCACGGGCTTGGGATTCCTGGGCGCGGTGGAAATCAGCTCCTTCCTCGGCGCCCTTGGCGCTTCGTTCTTGGTGTACATGACAGCCAGGGTGTCGAGGCGGATCTCGCCCACGGCGGCTTTGCTGCTGGCCGGCGCGGCGGTGGGCTCCTTCGTGTCCGCCCTGGTCGCCTTGATCGTGACCTTCAACGACAAGGACCTCCATTCGGTGTTTTATTGGATGCTGGGGGGATTCGGGGGCAAGGGCTGGCAAGATCTGGCCACCGCCGCGCCGGCCGCCGCTCTCTCGCTGATAGGAGCTCTTTTTCTCGCGCGACCCCTGGACGTCCTCGCCGCCGGGGAAGAGACCGCAGGCACCTTAGGATTGGACCTGGCCCTTTTGCGGCGCCTCGCGGTACTCGCGGCGAGCCTCGGAGCCGCGGCCGCGGTAGCCGCCGGAGGGGTTGTGGGATTTGTCGGCCTACTGGGACCTCACTTCGCCAGGATGATAGTCGGCCCTCTGCATCGTCGCCTTATTCCCCTGTCGGCGGCGGCCGGCGCCGTGCTCTTGATGACAGCCGACGCCCTGGCCAGGTCAGTCGCGGCTCCATTGGAGTTGCCGGTAGGAATCGTCACCGCCTTTATCGGGGCTCCGGTGTTTTTACATCTGTTGGGCAAGACCGGCCGGGGAACCAGCGTATGAGCCCGTACAAGCCTTTTATCGAGACAGACCAGGGCAAGAAAAATGGCCTTGAACCGGGGCTTGCCAAGGCCAATCCGCTAATCCGCGCTTCAGGGGAAGAGCCTTCTGATATCGCTATCAATCCCTACGCGTTAGAAGCCGAAGCCCTCGATGTCGGCTATCCGGGCAAGGCTTTAGTTGTTTCGGGCCTCAGTTTCGGCCTTAGACGTGGGAAAGTGCTGGCGGTCATAGGCCCTAACGGTTCCGGCAAGACAACATTGTTTCGAGCCCTTGCTGGGGAATTGCCGCTTGAGGCGGGAAGAGTCCTGGTGCGCAGCAAGCGAGATTGTTACGATATTCGCAGAATGTCAGCACGGAACAAGGCCAGGCTCGTCACCAGGGTTTTGCAGAACGAGCAGTCGGCCTGGGCGGTGCCTGTCGCCGACTATGTCCAGGCCGGGCTTTTCGCGGCGGAAGGCTGGTTTTCCCACGATCCGGCCAGAGCGGCGAAAAAGACAGCCTGGGCGCTTGATGCCATGGGCATTTCCGTTCTTTCCAAGCGCCCAGTGACAGAGCTTTCGGGCGGTGAATTCCGCCGGGTGGTCATAGCCAGGGCCTTGGTCCAGGATACCGATGTCCTGCTTTTGGACGAACCTACCGCCGACTTGGACCTGGAACATCAAATGGAGACCCTGAAGCTTCTATTGGATCTGGCCAAGGCAGGCAAGGCCGTGGCCTTCTCGGTTCACGACCTCAATCTGGCCGCGATGGCTGCTGACGAGGTGCTGCTGTTGGCTAAAGGAAGGATGGTGGCTTTCGGCACGCCCAAGGCAGTCCTGACACCCGCCATCATCAAGGACGCTTATGGCGCCCGGGTCATTGTGGATAATCATCCTACCACCGCGATCCCTAGCATCATCCTCGATCCTGAATGGCTCCAGGCCCACGCAAAAGAGACATGAGACAAGGATATTCAGGTAATGGAACTGGCATGCCATGCTCTCGGTCAATTATGGCGCAGGCAGTCATAGAGCGCTAAACCGTTTTCCCCCCTACGACATGAGTTGACAACCTTCTTCTCTGCATATATATTTCAGCAACTTTAGTATTTATTAAGTCCAGGGGCATACGCATGAAATACAGAGTAGGAGAAAAAATCCGCCTGGTCCGAGAACGGAAGACTCTTACCCTAAGGCAGGTGGCGCAGCAGGCGGGAGTAAGCGAAAGCCTGGTCTCCCAAATCGAGCGAAACAAGGTGTCACCCGCCATCGATACGCTGCTCTCCATCGCCGACGCCTTGGATATCGACCTGGAATATCTCTTTTCGGACTACCGCAGGGAGAGAACGGTCCGGGTGCTGAAGGCCGGGGACCGGCAGGTTTTGACAAAGCCCGGCGTGCGCTATGAACGTTTCGCCCAGATCGAGCAGGGGCAGGAGTCTCGAAAAGGCATAGAGGCATATCAAATCGATATAGAGCCCGGCGCGTCCACGGGGAACGACGAGTACGGCCATGAGGGCTCTGAGTTGGGCGTTGTGGTGGACGGCAAGGCGGAGCTCCGGGTAGGAACGCGCTGCTTCGGCTTGGAGAAGGGCGATTCGGCGAGTTTTTCCTCCGATTTTCCCCACAGGCTGGTCAACGTGGGCGACAAAACCCTTAGGGTTTTTTGGGTGATAACCCCGCCGAAGCGGGATGCCCAGGCAAACCCATGAAAAAGGAGACGGAAATGGGACGGACGCTGGCGGAAAAGATATTTGAATCTCACCTGGTCGAAATGCCTTTCGAGAATACCTGGGTTCTCAAGCTGGACAGGGTTTTCTGCCATGAGATCACCACTCCCATCGCGATAGCCGACCTTCAGGAACGGGACATGGACAGGGTTTTCGATCCCGGGCGCATAAAGGCGGTGATAGATCACGTGAGCCCGGCAAAGGATTCCAAGACCGCCGAGCAGGGCAAGGCGCTCAGGCTCTGGGCGCGACGCCAGGGCATCGAGGATTTTTTCGATGTAGGCCGAAACGGCGTATGCCACGCTCTTTTTCCCGAAAAAGGCTTCGTCAGGCCGGGTTTCGCCCTGGTGATGGGAGACAGCCACACCTGCACCCACGGCGCCTTCGGCGCCTTCGCCGCCGGCGTGGGGACCACGGACCTGGAAATCGCCATACTGAAAGGCGTCTGCGCCTTCGGGAAACCCGAAACTTTCAGGGTGGATCTTGAAGGGAGCCTTCCTGAGGAAGTTTTCCCGAAGGATGTCATCCTGGCGGTGATCGCCAAGATAGGGGTAGCCGGGGCCACCAACAAGGTAGTGGAATTCAGGGGCCCCGTGGTGGATGCCATGAGCATGGAGGGACGGATGACCCTTTGCAACATGGCCGTGGAGGCGGGGGGCACCAGCGGGGTTTGCATGCCCGACGCTAAGACAGTGGAGTGGCTCTGGCCTTTTATCGGTCCCGAAGGGGAAGGCGAATTCGCTTCGAAAGAAGAGGCCTTGGCGGAATACTCCAGGTGGAAGAGCGACGAGGACGCAGCCTATGCCGGAAGGATTAGCCTCGACTGCTCCACGCTTGAGCCTTTGGTGACCGTCGGCTATTCACCGGACAATGTCGTTCCTCTACGGACGATGAAGGGAACCGGGATAGACCAGGTCTATATCGGATCCTGCACGAACGGGAGGATAGAAGACCTCAGGGAAGCGGCGGCTGTGCTGAAAGGGAAAACCATAGATCCCCGGGTGCGGGGTATAGTTTCGCCGGCCACCCAGGCGGTCTACGAGGCGGCGCTGCGGGAGGGCATACTCGAGATTTTCGTCAAGGCGGGATTCTGCGTCGCCAGCCCCGGCTGCGGGGCATGCCTGGGCATGTCGAACGGCGTGTTGGCCGCGAAAGAAGTTTGCGCCTCCACCACGAACCGAAATTTCAGCGGACGGATGGGGAGGGGAGGAATGATTCACCTCATGAGCCCGGCCAGCGCCGCGGCCGCGGCGCTGGCCGGGACTCTGGCGACCGCAGCCGATGTAAAAACACGGCTCCCGGCGCTGGAGCCGGCGAAGCGGGGGAGGGCCAAATGAAAGAACTCGGGGGACGCCTGCTCTTCTTGGATCGGAACGACATCAACACAGACGAGATAATACCGGCCCGTTACCTGAACGAGGATTCGAAAGCCGCCCTCAAGCCGTATCTGTTCGAGGACCTGGAACTTCCCGGTTTCGACAGGGCTGCGTGCCTGCCGGGGAAAAAGGTCGTGATCTCCAGGGCTAACTTCGGCTGCGGCAGTTCCAGGGAGCACGCTCCCTGGGCACTCGAAGCCAATGGGATACGGGTCGTAGTCGCGGAAAGCTTCGCCAGGATTTTCAGGCGAAATATGTATAATTGCGGAATGCTGGCGGCGGAATTGCCCGCCAAGGTCATCGCGGAACTCTTCGAACGCTTTTCCGGCGGCGAGACTGAACTCAGGGTTGATCTGCACTCGATGGCGTTGCGATTCGAATCAAAGGAGACCGGGGCGCTCGAAGCGCCCCTCTCCCTGGGCGGGTTCGAACTAGCCATGTTGAGGTCCGGAGGGTGGCTGGATTTCGCCGCGAGCCGGTATTGAAGGTGCGATACCGAACCGAATAGGCCTTTCCTGTCACTAATTTTCCTGGGCGCGTGGGAAGTCCATGCGCCGTTTTGTTCAGTTTTAAGGAGATTTTTATGGTACGCAGGATACAAATATTCGATACGACCTTAAGAGACGGGGAACAGGCTCCCCGCTGCAGCATGAATATCGGGGAAAAAGTCGAGGTAGCCCGCCAACTGGAACGCTTGGGCGTGGATGTCATGGAGGCGGGATTCCCCGCAGCGAGCCCGGGCGATCTGGCTTCGGTAAAAGCAGTGGCTGAGGTGGTCAAGCAAAGCTGTGTCGCGGCGCTCTGCAGGGCGACCAAGGGCGATATCGAGGCGGGCTGGCAGGCGCTGGAAGCGGCGGCGCGCCCTCGCATCCACACCTTCATCGCCACCTCCCCTGTCCACATGGAATACAAGCTCAAGATGAGCCCCCAGGAGGTGCTCGAGCGCGCCGCCGCCGCCGTTCGGATGGCCAAAGGCTTCTGCGACGAGGTGGAATTCTCCGCCGAGGACGCATCCCGGAGCGACCCAGACTTTCTCTGCCAGGTTTTCGGCGAGGTGATAAAGGCCGGAGCGAGGATTCTCAATATCCCCGATACGGTAGGCTACGCGCTTCCCGATGAATTCGGCCGCCTGGTGGCCTACGTGAAAACCCATACCCCGGGCATCGAAAACGCGATTATTTCCGTGCACTGCCACAACGACCTGGGTTTAGGGGTGGCTAACAGCCTGGCCGCCGCCGAGGCCGGCGCCGAGCAGATAGAATGCACGGTCAACGGCATAGGCGAGAGGGCGGGCAACGCCTCCTTGGAGGAAATCGTCATGGCCATCCGCACCAGGGGCGAGGCCTTGGGCCTGGACTGCGGCGTTCAGAGTTCGCAGATCTACGCGGCCAGCAGGCTCGTCTCCAAGGTGACGGGCGTGAGGGTCCAGCCTAACAAGGCTGTGGTGGGGGAGAACGCCTTTGCCCACGAGGCTGGGATCCATCAACATGGGGTGCTGGCCAATAGGGCGACCTACGAGATCATGACCCCCGAATCGGTGGGCTTCCCCAGCAACCGCATGGTGCTGGGCAAGCACTCGGGCAGACACGCCTTCGAAGAGAGACTCAAGTCCCTGGGTTTTGCCGCCCTGGAGCTGGACGTGGACGGACTCTTCGCCAAGTTCAAAGTCTTGGCCGATAAAAAGAAGACCGTGAGCGACAGGGATATCGAGGCTCTGATCGTCGGAACCGGTTCCAACGTGCCCCAGGCATACAGCCTTGACCGTTGGGTCGTCAATTCCGGTTCTTCCCTGAGTTCCACCAGCACCATCAGGCTGAAAACCTCCGGCGGCAGCTTCAAGGAGGAAGTGGCGGTAGGCGACGGGCCCGTGGACGCCGCCTTCAAGGCTATCAATCGCATAATCGGAAAGGATCTGGACCTTGATGCTTACGAGCTTGGGGCGGTGACCGGAGGCGAGGACGCCCAGGGAGAAGCCACCGTGAAGGTAAGTTACGAGGGCGGCCAGTGGAACGGCCGTGGACTTTCCACCGACGTGCTGGAAGCCTCGATCCTGGCCTATATAGCGGCGATCAATACGATGGAGTGGGAGCTTTCGGCTACCGGGCAGGGGCCGCGCGGCTCCCAGGTCTCCGGAATTTGAAGGCCTGGCCGCAGGTTCGGTGAGCCGCGCGGCCCTGATGCCGAAAAGCCTTTACCTATCCGAGGGGGAATATGAACGCAGCGATAGCGCTTTTGCCGGGCGACGGAATAGGGCCCGAGGTGACCGCAGAGGCTCGAAAGGTCCTCGATGCAGTAGCGGGCCGATTCAGGCACCGCTTAGAATTCAGGCACTTTCTCATAGGCGGCGCGGCTCTGGACGCCCAGGGAGTTCCTCTTCCCAGGGAAACCCTCACGGGTTGCGGCGAGTGCGACGCGGTGCTTTTCGGCGCCGTGGGAGGCCCGAGCTGGGATGGCGTCGCCCCGGACAAACGCCCCGAGCGTGGCCTTTTAAGCCTTCGCAAAGCCTTGGGGCTCTACGCGAACCTGAGACCCGCCACCCTTCTCAAGCCGCTGCGCGAGGCCTGCCCCATCAAGGATTCCGTCCTCGAGGCGAGTTCGTTTGACGCATCGCCGAGCTTCGACATGCTTATTCTCAGAGAACTGACGGGAGGCATTTATTTCGGGTCCCGGGGGCGGAAGGACGGCGGCAGGTCGGCCTTCGATACGGAAAGCTATTCCTATAGGGAGATCGAGCGTCTCTTGAGGGTGGCTTTCGACGCCGCCGCCGGTCGGCGCGGGAAATTATGCCTCGTGGACAAGGCAAATGTGCTGGAGAGCTCGAGGCTCTGGCGGGAAGTCGCCAAAGAACTCTCACCCGAATACCCGACGGTGCGGCTTGAGTTCATGTACGTGGACAACTGCGCAATGCAACTATTGAGGGCGCCTGGTCAGTTCGACGTCATCGCGACATCCAATCTTTTCGGCGACATACTGTCCGACGAAGCCTCGGCGCTCACGGGCTCGATAGGAATGCTGCCTTCGGCCAGCCTGGGAGAGGAATCGCTCAAAGGATTGGGAAGGACGGGGCTCTACGAACCCATCCACGGCTCGGCGCCGGATATCGCGGGCCAGGACAAGGCCAACCCCCTCGGGGCCATTCTTTCAGCGGCTCTGTTGCTTCGCTATTCTCTCGGCCTCGCGGAAGAAGCCAAGGCTGTGGAGACGGCGGTTTTTTCGGTCCTGGAGGAAGGCTATCGCAGCGCCGATCTCGCTAACCCCGCCACCCCGGATTCGCGCCGGGTGGGTACTAAGGAAATGGGCAACCTGGTGGCTAGCCGAATTTCGCGTTAGCCGATTCTAACCCGCTGCCTGTATGAATGCGCCGCGCCGGAAGGAAGAATCCGAATCGCTTTCTTGCTCGCGAGGGTCTTGTCGCTTCCGACCTGATCCGGCAAGCCTGCCCAAGCCTCGATGCAGACGAAAGGCGAAGCGTCGCTAGGAGCCCATAGCAACAGATATTCGAAGTTGTCCATCGAGACCTCGGTAAAGCGTCCTGATTTCGCGCCGCGAAGCGATACTTTATTAGTCGATAAATCGGCCAACGCGAACGCTATCGCTCCTTTCGAGAAAAGTTTCCCCAGCTTGAGAGACTCTGCGCCGTGGAATAAATCCTCGGACTTACCCGCGACGAAACCGTCGGAGAATTCCAGCCTTCTTGCCGACTGGGGAGATCCGAAGTCGATTTCGTAGTCGCCGAGAGACTCGCCTCGGTCAATGGGGACTAAGTAATTATAATGGGAGCCAATCGAATAAGGCATATCGTCGGTTCCAAGGTTTTGAACGCGATAGGCGATTTCCAATCCATCGGCCAACAAGGTCGCGCCGACGGTGACCGAGAAATTAAAAGGGTATATCGCCAAGGTCTCGGGGTCGGCCGTGAAGGACAGTGCGGCGGTGGATCTCGATTCCTGTTTCACGGTAAAGCGCTTTTCCCTCAGGAACCCATGCATGGGCATGGAATAGCGCCGGCCTTGATGGACGTATTCGCCGTCCAGGAGTTTCCCGCAAACAGGAAAGCAGAGATGGGTGCGGCGAGGCCAGATCGACGGGTCGTAAGGCCAGGCGTGCTCCAGCCCGGCTTTTTTGTCGTACAGGCTATCCAGGGTAGCGCCCAGATCCGACAATTCCGTTCTTACAGCGTCGTTCTCGAGGGTGATTTTCATGGCTAAGAGTATCCTTCACCCTGTCTTTTCCGTCAATTCTCCCGATTCCCCTTCGCCCGCCCTCAGGGACCCTTGTTTCGCGCCCGGACGACGCGCCAGCCAAACATGGGGTAGCTGTACAATGTTTGGCGTTTGCACTAGGATAGCGCTACTTTAATGTAAAGCGCTCCGGACCGGGCTTAAGTCGGAGCGTGACCGAGGCCGCGGCATAGAGGCCGACCCTGCAAGCCGACCAAACGTTTTCGCCCGACTTCCCTCACCACTGCGATAGCCCGCTCAAGGCGACCTGTTCGCCGGGACGCATCGAACCTTTACCTAGTCGCGCATCGGCGATGATCGTTGCGCGGCTTATGAGGGGAGCGTCGATTCATGCAGGAAGTTGTCGATTCCATCATTGCCGCAGAGCAGGAAGCGCGAAACCGTATTTCGGAAGCCGCGAAGCGGGCCGATGCGGTCAGGGCAAAATCCGACGCCGATTCCAGCGCCCTGATTTCCCAAGCCAAGGAAAGGGCGGCGGCCGAATTGAAGCGCCGGGCGGACGCGGCGCGGCGTCGCGCCGAAGAAGAATATCTCGAAGCCCGCGAGAAGGCCGAACGCAAGGCCGACGCTCTATACGCGTCCATGGAGCCGCTGGTGGCCGAATTGGCCAAAAAGGCGGCTCGCCTTGCGATGAGGACGGAGCTGGAGCGATAAGTCGACAATGCCCAGCGCGCTTTCGGAATACGGATATATCAGCGCCAAGCTCAAGGCGCGGATCAGCACCTTCCTCTCGGAAGAAACCCTCGAAAAAACGGCGCAGGCAAAATCTCTCCAGGAGGCATTTCTGCCCTTGCGGGGCAGCTATCTGGAAATGGCCGAATCGAGGTACGCGGCGACGGGCGATCTCAAGGCGGTGGAGGCCGATCTAGCCTCGCTGGAATTCGACGCTTATTCGTTTTCCATAAGCCAAGTGCCCGAACCGGCTTCATCGTTCATACGGGCAAAAGCCAGGGGAGCCGAGGTCGATCTGGTCAAGGGAGCGCTGCGCCTTTGGTTCGACGCCCACGCCCGCGGCAGGGTGATCGACGACAGGACGGGATATCTATACAAGGGCAAGTCTATGGGTTCCGTCGACCTGGGCGATCTGGTCAACGCGCCTACCCCTGCCGAGGCGGCGGCGGTCTTGGCCGGCTCTCCCTATGGCCCTATCGTTGCCGAACTTCTTCCCCAAGCAGTGGCCGCGGGTTCGGTGTTCGAGATGGAATCCAGCCTCGACAGGGAGTATTTCGAAAGCCTCTTTCAAGCCCTGGAGCGGCTGCCCCTCCGGGACAGAAAGGTGGCGGAACGCTTCGTGGGAATCGACGTGGATATCCACAACATCACAAATCTGATTCGTCTTCGCTCCTTCAACGGAATCGCCTCGGACAGGACAGGCCGTTACCTCATAGACTTCGGGACCGCGATACCGGCTTCGGCCCTTTCCCGGGCTTATGACTCGGATGAGTTCTCGGGCCTGGCCGCCGCCGTGCTGGGAGCGCGCGGGAACGCGATGGAAGCGGGCTGGGACAGGAGGGATAGCAAAGCTAAGCTTTCTTCCCTCGAACGCATGCTTAGGCGGATACGAGTTGTCGAGGCGAGAAAATGCCTGGCGGGCTATCCCTTTTCCATCGGCATCGTTCTTGCGTATTTGGCCTTGCTATCGGAACAGCTCCGCGAGGTTCGGGCCGTATTGAACGCGAAGTATTTCGGGCTCGCGGATGAAAGGCTCAGGAGTTTTCTATGATGTTTACCGTGCCTATGGAATTCCTTAGCGCGGCTATCCTTTCCAAGGATGCCCAGGCGGTATCCGATGAATTGTTGCGCATAGGATCGCTGGACGCAGTGACGGTGAAGTCCGTGCCGGGAACCAGGGAGGGATCGTCAGCGACGGGGAAATCGGTTGAAGCAAGCAGGATCCAGGATATTCGCCGGCGGGTGGAAGGTTTTTTGAGCTTGGCGAATCCGCCGATCCAGCCTTCCGATCCCGCCGATTTTTCTTCCGAGACCCTGCCGGACATCGAGGCGATCGAAAAAAACCTGGGGAACATCGCTTCGGAAATTCAAAGCCTGAGAGAGGGACAGAAGGAGTTACAGGATAAACTGCTGAGGCTGGAAGAACTGCGGAGGCAGGCTGAGGTCCAGGAACCTCGCGAAAACCCGGTACGATTGCCAACCAGCTCTTTCTCCGTGCTTTCCTATCGGCGGGGGTCGGTGCCGCAGGAAAATTCCTCGCGTTTCGAGCGCGAACTGGGAGCCCTCGCCGCGGTGACCATTCCCGCCCAATCGGCTTCGGGCGGACGCATGCCGATGATGATCGTGACGATGAAGAGAGACGAGAGTCGGGTACAGGCTCTCCTCTCCCGCTACGGATGGAAGGAAGGGCAGGAAGAACTCTCTCCCTCCGGTACGGGAAGCGAGGCGTTAAAGGAGATAGACGCCCGCCGGCAGCGCATAAAAACCCAGCTCGAGGACAAAGCCAGGGAGTTTGACGGGCTTTTTTCTTCCTGGGGCAAGAATCTCGCCGATATCTGGGCTTCTTTGCGGGCCGCGGAACTCTCGATGAAAATGCGCTCGACCTTCGTCAAAACCGACAGCGTCTCGTTTTTATCCGGGTGGATCCCCGCGACGGACAGGAACAAGGTCGAAGAGGGCATACGAAAGGCCTGCGCGGGGCGTTGCCATATCGAATGGCTGGCCGTGGGCCAGGCGGCGCCCGACGGCAGCGAGCCTCCGGTGGAAATGAAAAATTCCAAAATCCTCGCCCCTTTCCAGACCTTGGTGACCAATTTCGGCATTCCTCGGTACGGGACGATCGATCCCACGGGATTTGTCGCCGTCGCCTATCTCTCGATGTTCGGCTTGATGTTCGGAGACGCAGGCCACGGGCTAGTCCTGATCATCGCTGGCGCCTTGCTGCTGAACAGGGCCAAGCGCCGCCGCTCGGGCGATACGCTGGCCAGGCTGATCCTTTATTGCGGCGGGGCGGCCGTAGTGGCCGGGTTGCTTTTCGGCTCGGCTTTCGGCCGCCCCATAGTGCCGGCGCTCTGGTTCGATTATCACGGCGTGGTGAACGGGGAACCCCGTTCTGGCGGCTCGGTGCGGGATATCTACGATATTCTCGGCATCACGATCAAGTTCGGCATGGCGGTGCTTGTAACCGGCTTCGTCATAAACTGGGTCAATCTCGTCAAAAGCCGCCGATGGAAGACGCTTTTATTCGACAAGGCGGGCCTGGCGGGAGGCTGGGTGTACCTGGCCGGGGCCTGGATGGCATTTTACTTCGTCGGCCACGCGTACAAGGCGCTGCCGCCCATGAGTTTACTGTTGCCACTTCTGGGTGTTCCGACGATTCTCTTGGGTCTCAAAGAGCCGATGGAATATTTGGAGCGGCGGAAGCGGGGAGAGGCGGGGCGCATGACCATCGGAACGATTTTGGGCTTCGTGATGGAATGGCTGGTCGGCACGCTGGAGGTTTATTCGGGCTACCTGGCCAATACCCTGTCCTTCATGCGAGTGGCGGGCCTTGGCATAGCCCATGTCAGTTTGATGACAGCCTTTTTCCAGATCGCCGCGATGGCGAGTCCCAAGGGCGGGTTATCGATCGCTGGCGTTCTGATCATGGTTCTGGGCAATGTCCTGGTGATAGCCCTCGAGGGGCTTTCGGCGGGCATCCAGGCCTTGCGACTCAATTATTACGAATTTTTCTCCAGGTATTTCAACGGGACGGGCCGGGCGTATAAGCCGATCTCCTTCAGGAGCGCCGAATGAGGTTCGGCCCGAGGCATAGTAGCGTATCATGGGAGAGGAGAATCATATGAGCGAGAAACGTGCGTTCAAGGCGAGGGCGATGAGCATCGGATCCCTTACCATCTTGCTGGCCGTCGCGCTGGCCTTGGCGGCGACAGGTACCGTGTTCGGCCAGAGCGCCGATCAGGGAGCTGCCCAGCAGGCCGCGGGACAAACGGCGGCTCCGCAGGCGGGCGCCGAGGCGGCGGCCGCGGCGCAGGCCAGGTCCGAGGTTCAGAAGTACGGGCTGATCGCCGCGGCCGCCGCCTTCGGCCTGGGAGCCATCGGGGCCGGCATCGCGATAGGCAACGTGGGCTCGGCAGCCATGGGCGCGATAGGCGAAAAGCCCGAGATCGCCAGCCAGGCCCTGATATTCGTGGCCCTGGCGGAAGGCTTGGTGGTATTCGGCTTCATCACCGCCCTCATGATCCTGGGCAGGGTGTAGGATCGGGCGGAATGGTCTATTTCGCCATAGGCGACGAGGATACCGTCCTCGGATTCGGGATGGCCGGCGTGGCCGGAAGGGTAGCCAAGGACGCCGACGAAGCCAGGGCCGCCCTCGGCGAAGCCCTGTCCGCTCCCGACATCGGGATTATCATCATGACCGAACACTGCGCCGATCTCATACGATCCGAAGTCGACACCTACATGTTTTCGGTGCGCTTTCCCCTGATCGTGGAAATCCCGGACAGGACCGGTTCGGCTCCGGGGCGTCCGGGAATCCGCGAATTGGCTAACGCCGCCATAGGTATATCCGTATGAACAAGAAAAACGGCGCGAGCGCGCCAGAGCCGGATCTAGGCCTGCTCCTGGAGGGCATCCGGGAAGATGCCGAGGCTAAGATAAAAGCGGCCGAGTCCCAGGCCGCGGCTTCCGCCTCGGCGAAACTTCAGAAAGCGGCCGAAAAGGCGGCGGCCATCGAGGCGGAAGCCGCGCAAACAGCGGCAGCCCGCGAGTCGGCGGTCAAGGCGGTCTTCGAGGCGCGGCTTAAGACCGAAACGAGGAAGCTCGAACTCGAGTCGGAGGAGCGCTTCATGCGCCGCGTCCTAGATCTGGCGGCCGCCGAGTACGCAAAAGCCGAGGAATCGCCCGATTACGGGGACAGGATATTCGCCTGGACCTGCGAGGCGGCGATCGGAATCGGCGGCGCCGAGGCCGAAATACGAGCCTCGAAGGCCCTGGCGGCCTACCTGGATCCCGAGTTTTTAGCCCGGGTCGAACGGCGCGTTTTCGAGCTTTCTGGCCGCTCGATAACCTTGAGCCTGTCGAAAGAGTCTCCTCTGGATTCCCAGGGGCTTATTCTCGAGTCGGAGGGCGGGAGGCTGCGCTACGATAACAGCGCCCCCGCCCGGCTTTCTAGGGCCGAGGCCGCCATGCGGGGGCTCATACGGGCGTCGCTCGAGTCAGCCAGATCCGATCCGGGCGCCGGAGGGGCGGAGCAGCCATGAATGAACGAATAATCGGCAGGGTGCAGCGGGTAAACGGCCCGGTGATCATTCTCAAGGGCGTGCGAGACGCGCGCATGCTCGAGCTGGTCCATGTGGGCGACGATCTGCTCGTGGGCGAGGTGATCAAGCTCGAAGGCGACAAAGCCCTAGTCCAGGTCTACGAGGACACTACGGGCCTCGCCCCCGGAGAGCCCGCCTACGGAAGCGGCATGCCATTGTCGCTTGAACTGGGGCCGGGCTTGCTGGGGTCTATCTACGACGGCATCCAGCGGCCTCTGGACGAACTTTTGAAACGCACCGGCACCTTCATAGGAAGGGGAGTCTCGGCCGCCGCGCTGGACAGGTCCAGACGCTGGAGATTCGTCCCTTCCGCCGCCAAGGAAAGCCTCCTGGCCGCCGGGACCGTGCTGGGAACCGTGCAGGAAACCTCCAGGATCGAGCACAGGATCTGCCTCCCCCCCGATGTTTCGGGGAAACTTGTTTCCATAGCCCCCGAGGGCGATTATGGGGTGGACGAAGTCGTCGCCGTCATCGATACGGGCAGAGGGCGGCGGGAGCTGACAATGGTTCAGCGCTGGCCCATCAGGGTTCCCAGGCCGGCCCGGTCCAGGCGGCCACCCTCGATTCCCCTGGTGACAGGCCAGCGGGTTATCGACACCCTCTTCCCCCTGGCCAAGGGCGGCACGGTGGCTATCCCCGGAGGTTTCGGCACCGGCAAGACCATGACCCAGCACGCCATAGCCAAGTGGTGCGACGCGGACCTGATCGTCTACATCGGCTGCGGGGAGCGGGGCAACGAAATGACCGACGTCCTCACCGAATTCCCCCACCTGGTGGACCCGCGGACAGGCAAGAGCCTCATGGAACGCACCGTTCTCATCGCCAACACCTCCAACATGCCGGTATCGGCCCGGGAGGCAAGCGTCTACACCGGCGTTACCATCGCCGAATACTTCAGGGATCAGGGCTACCACGTGGCGGTGATGGCCGATTCCACCTCGCGCTGGGCGGAAGCCTTGAGGGAGCTTTCGGGACGGATGGAGGAAATGCCCGCCGAGGAGGGCTTCCCCGCCTACCTGCCCACCCGGATCGCTGAATTCTACGAGCGGGCGGGCTACATGGATACGCTTTCCGGCTCCGAAGGCTCGATGTCCATCATAGGCGCGGTGAGCCCTCCGGGAGGCGATTTTTCAGAACCCGTGACTCAGCATACCAAGCGATTCGTCCGCTGCTTCTGGGGACTGGACCGCAACCTGGCCAACGCCAGGCATTATCCGGCCATTTCCTGGCTGGACAGCTACAGCGAATACCTGGAGGACGTGAGTCCCTGGTGGACCGACTTGGCCGGGGAAGGCTGGGCTCAGGACCGCAAGGAGATAGTCGAGCTGCTCAGAAGGGAAACCCGGCTGCTCCAGGTCGTGAAGCTGGTGGGCCCCGACGCCCTGCCCGACAGCCAACGTTTCGTAATCGAAGTCTGCGGCTTGTTCAAGAACGCCTTCCTCCAACAGAACGCCTTCGACGACATAGACCGTTTCTCCGCTCCTCTCAAGCAATACAGAATGCTGTCGTTGATACTCGCCTATTGGCGCAGGGGCGCGGCAGCCATCAAGAGGGGCGTTTCCCTGGGAGAGCTTAAGAAGATCGCGGTGCTTCAGGACATCGTCAAGATGAAATTCACCATCAAGGATGAGGACGAAGAAGCCTTCGCGAAGCTGGCCGCGGCCCTGGACCGCGCCATTGACAGACTGGAGTCAGCTTATGCCCGAACTGAAACTTGAACCCCAGGCCGAGCGTCGGCTGATGATGGCCCGGGAATACAAGGGCCTGGCCCGCATCGAGGGACCGCTGATCTTTGTTAAAAAGACGCATCCGGTGGGTTACCGCGAACTCGTGGAGTGCGTAGATTCCAGCGGCAAGCTCAGGCTGGGCATGGTGATGGACAGCTCGGACGATCTGGTGGTGGCTCAGGTTTTCGAAGGTACCCAAAACCTTACCATGCCCGATACCAGGGTGCGTTTTACAGGCAAGCCATTATCCCTGGGCGTCTCGGCCGCCATGCTCGGCAGGGTCTTCGACGGCCTGGGCCGGCCTATCGACGGAGGCCCTCCCCCCAAGGCCGAACGGGAGGTCGACGTCAACGGCAGGCCTATCAATCCCACCGCGCGGGAGTACCCCAGGGACTTCATCCAGACGGGAATTTCGGCGATCGACGGCATGAACACCCTCATACGCGGCCAGAAGTTGCCCATATTCTCCGGCAACGGCCTGCCGCACAACGAACTCGCCGCCCAGATAGCTCGCCAGGCCAAAATACGGGGAGGCAAGACAGATTTCGCCGTCGTTTTCGCCGCCATGGGCGTAAAACACGACGTCGCCAGGTTTTTCATCCATTCCTTCGAGGAAACCGGCAGTTCGGACAACGTAGCCCTCTTCCTTTCCTTAGCCGACGATCCTTCCATAGAAAGGATCGTGACGCCCAGGGTGGCTCTCAGCCTAGCTGAGTTTTTAGCCTACGAAAAAGGGATGCACGTATTGGTCATCCTCACGGACATGGCCAATTACTGCGAGTCCCTGCGGGAAATTTCGACGATCCGCGGTGAGATTCCCTCCCGAAAAGGATACCCCGGCTATCTCTACTCCGACCTAGCTGAAATTTACGAGCGCTCGGGCATGATCAAGGGGCTGCCGGGCTCGATTACCCAGCTTCCCATACTCACCATGCCGAACGACGACATCTCCCATCCCATTCCCGACCTGACCGGGTATATAACGGAAGGCCAGATAGTCTTCGAGCGGGACTTGGGCGGCAGGGGAATTTATCCCCCCGTCGCCGGCCTTCCCTCCCTTTCGAGGCTCATGAAGGACGGCATAGGCAAGGGCATGACCAGGGAGGATCATCCCCATCTGGCAAGCCAGCTATTCGCGGCTTATAGTTACGTCAAGGACGTGCGAAATCTCGCGTCCGTCATCGGCGAGGAGGAACTCAGCCCCCTGGACAAGAAGTATCTCGCCTTCGGCGAATTCTTCGAAAATCGCTTTATCAGCCAATCGTCGAGCGAGGACAGATCCATGGAGCAGACCCTCGACTTAGGCTGGGATGCATTGAGGCGATTGCCCGCCGAGGAACTCCATAGGGTGACGGACGAGGAACTTGATACCTGGTACGGCGCGGAGGTCGACGGATGAGAAACCTGGCCCCCACCAAGACCAATCTGCTCAAACTGAAAGAAGAGCTGTCCTTCGCCGAGTTGGGCAAGGATTTGCTCGACCAGAAGCGGGGCATTCTGGTAACCGAGCTATTAGCCTTGGTGGATCAGGCGGTTTCCTACGAAAAGAGCGTCAAGGAGGCCTTGGCCAAGGCCTTCGAAACCCTGGAGGACGCTGTGCTGGCCATCGGGAAGCTGCAGGTGCTCTCCCTCTCCAGCGCGGTGAACATGGACGCGTCGATAAAGCTCGGACAGCGGAAGGTAATGGGAGTAGCATTGCCGGTGGTTGAGACGACGTTTACGGACAGAGCTCCCTATTTCAGCGCCTTGGGCGCCGATTTCCGGGTAGATCTGGCGGTCAAGGGCTTCAGGGAGACCCTAGGTCTCATGGGCCGTTTCGCCGAGCTCAAGGTGTCGATCACCCGGCTGGCGACGGAAACACATAAAACCATCCGCAAGGTCAACGCCCTGGAAAAGATCGCCATTCCCGAGCTTGAGGAAACGATTTCCCATATTGCCGGAAGATTGGAAGAGAGCGAGCGCGATATTTTCGTGCTCATGAAAATGGTGAAGGATCGACTGGCCGCGGCCGAAACGGAGGCGTAGGTTCGATGACTAAACCGCTTGAACGAATCATGGTGTACCTCGACGGATCTGAAGGTTCCATCCTGGCGATGAGGCTGGCGGTGGTGCTCGCCGAGTTCTCGGGCGCCGAGCTCTATGCCCTTTCGATAGTAAATACCAGGGCGCTTTCGGATCTTGTCCTGTCCCATATCTTCCTCGAGGCCGAGCGGGAGGAGTACCGGAGAGAACTGTCCGAAGACGGCGCCCGCTACCTCAACCACGCTGTGGAGATGGGCCGCAGAAAGGGAGTCTCCGTGCAAGGGCTCAACGTCAGCGGCTCGATCGCGGCTGGCATAAAGGAAAAGGTGGGCGAGCTGGGCATCGACTTGCTGGTCATAGGGCCTCCGCCGAGAATAAGGAGCCGCAGGGACGCCCTGTTCGACGAGCTGGAATCCGCGATGCGGACCGTGGATTGTTCCGTTTTGATCGCTCGGGACGAAGAGCGAATTGAAAAATTGTACCGGGAATTGTAAAAGCGAGTCGGCCTGAGAACAAGGCCGGCCTTAAAAGGTGGTGATTATGTCGCTCATCGAGCTGATCGACAAAAGAACGGTGAAGGTTCCCCTGGAGGCTACGGACAAACAGGGCGTCTTGAGGGAATTGGTAGACCTGTTGGCCTCGGCCACTGACAAGGTGAGCGATCCCGAAGCCCTTTATCAAGCCGTGCTGGACAGGGAAGCCCTGGGAAGCACCGGGTTGACGGATGGAATAGCGGTACCCCACGGCAAGACCGACGCCGTCAGGAACGTATGTCTCGCCATAGGCGTGGCTCCTGGGGGCATCGAGTTCGACGCGGCGGACGGCAAGCCATCCCGTCTATTCTTTCTCATCGCCGCCTCCGCCGATAAGGCCGGGCCGCATATCGCCGCCCTAGCCGACATTGCGCGGCTCGCCCACTCCGGCGCTCTCATCAACGCCTTGGTGCGGGCCCGGGACGCGTCCGAGCTTTGCGCTATCCTGCAGGAGGATTAATCGCCGCCGGCAAGCCAGATCCCTGATGCGGACCGAGCCGGGCGCCGTTTTTAAATACGAGCGACCAGGTGCTCGATGAGAATCTTGGCTCCGATGCCTACCAGGACCGCTCCCCCGATTATGTCCGCCCAGTCTCCGAAAAGCCGTTTCAGGTTTTTCCCGAACTGGATTCCAAGAAGGCATACCACAAAGGTGGTGATGCCGATGATCACCGATGGCCACAGGATAGGCGAGCCTATCAGGCACAGCGAAAGGCCGACGGCTAGTGCGTCTATGCTGGTGGCCAGGGCTAGGAGCGTCAGGCTGTGGACCTTCATGATACCATGGTCCTTGACCTCGTCAGGATCGGGGCAGTAGGCGGGTATTCTGGCTCGGATTCCTTCCCAGAGCATCTTCCCGCCCACGAAGGCTAGAAGGCCGAAGGCGATCCAGTGGTCATAGCCCTGGATGAGCTGCCTGAAGGTAGAGCCCAGAAGCCAGCCGGCTAGGGGCATGGCGAACTGGAAAAAGCCGAAAAACGAGGCTGCCCGCAGGCTTACCGACCTCGGCATGGAATCGGTGCATATGGAAGCTGAAATGGAGACAGCCAGGGCGTCCATCGAGAGAGCCAAGCCCATGAGAAAACTCGTCAGCAGGATCGAATCCACCTGAGGACTCCCTCAATACCTTCGCTGGAGGAGGGCTTCGGCCGCGGCCATGAGTTCTTGTTTGGCCGGGCAGGAAGGAAGCCGCTCGATTTCCACCCTGGCCCGGGCGGTGAATCGCTGGGCTATCGTTCTCGCCTCGTCCAGGGCTCCGGCGGAGACGACTATGCGCACGATTTCGGAGACTTTCCGGTCGTCCATAGGTTTTCCCAGGAGGGATCTTAAAGAGGATTCGTCCTTCTTGAGGGCGAGGATGAGGGGGAGGGTGCAGAGCCCTTCCTTTATATCGTTGCCGACAGGCTTCCTCAGAGTCTTGTCGTCGGATTCGTAATCAAGAATATCGTCTATTATCTGGAAGGCCATGCCGATGTCGTAGCCGGCCCGGCGCAGCGCCTGGGTCACGAAGGGGTCGGCCTTGGCTTCGCTGGCGCCCACGTGGAGCGAGAGGGAAAAAAGCGCCGCCGTCTTGCCGGCTATCGTCCGCAGGTAACTTCGCTTAGAGGTCGAGAAGCGGAATTTTCCCATGTCCTGCCCGATTTCGGCCGAACAGATGCCGCCGACGAAGCGAGCCAGGACTCGGGCGCTCTTGAGGTCCGCGTAATCGGCCACGAGGCGGAAGCTTTGCGAGAAAAGCCAGTCGCCGGCCAGGATGGCGTTCGTGACGCCGAAATCGGTATGCAGCGTGGAAATGCCGCGGCGGATGGCCGCGTCGTCGATGATGTCGTCGTGCACCAAGCTGGCGGTATGGATCAGTTCCACCGCCGCGGCGATATGGTGGATCCTGTCTTCCCTCGAAGGGCCTTTGCCCTTGGGCCCGAATCCCGATCCGATTATAACGAAGGCGGGCCTGAGCATCTTGCCGCCCGAGAGGACGAGACGCTTCGTAGCCTCGGCCAGCGGATAGCCCGGATCGCTCAAGGTTTCCGCCAAGAGGGTCTCGACTCGATCCAGGCGCTTGCCCAAGTGGGGTGAATTTTTCCAGATATCAGTCATCTTCTTTTAATACCTTGCTAGGGCAAAGCAAAAAAAAGCCGGAGTTCCTCTTCGACTCGCGAAAGGACCTCCGGCTCTCGCCCCTGGATTATCGCTCTTTACTTGCTGGGGTCATCGGCATAGAAATGCCACTTGCGGGCGAACCTGGTGCCGTTCCACCACTTCTTGAAGAAGGGGACGACCCAGTGGTCAAGGCCGAAGGCCCGGCCGGCGCCGCCCAACATCACGATAGCGGCGAAGACGAACCAAAGCTGGTTCCAGGAGAACATGCCCGACATGGTGAATATGACGCACATGCCTATGCTCGCCGCCGCGGCCAGCCAGGTGAAGCAGCCGCCGAAGAGGGCGAGGCCTATAGCGATTTCCATGAACACGATCATGATCTGGAAGAGGCTGAAGGGCAGGTAGGCGAATATGCCGTCCATGAAGGTGGTTCTGAACCATGTGACTATGCCCGACTGGGGGTCGAAGATCGGCTTGGCCAGATCCCAGACCGCCTTGTATACCTTTTCGGCGCCTTGGGCGACGGTGTCCGTCGCCGAGTCGACCGCGGCGCTGGCTGCGCTGGTAACGTCGGCCAGTGTGGTAGCGGTGGTCGCCGCTGCGTCCCAGGCACCGCTGGCGGCGCTGGTCGCCGCTATGGTAGTGGTGGTCTCAGCCGCGCCTTCCCAGGCGGCGCTGGCCGCGCTCGCGGCGTCGGCAACTACCACGCCCTTCTGGACAACGCCGGGGGAGAACATCCAGCTCGAGCTGGAGCCCTTGGCGAAATCAAGCCAACCCTCGCCGATCTTGTTGATGCCTTCGAAGAGCCACATGAGTCCCAGCCAGAGGCGCAGCAGAAGCACCCAGTAGAAGCGGAGATTGTGGCTGACGAAACCTCCGACGAAGGTTCTTCTGTTCTTCATGTCCAGGAACTCGTGCTTGAAGTATTCCCAGACCTGGTTGATGCCGGCGATGTTGAAGAGATAGAACATGTTGATGAAGTGCTTGAAGAACATGGCGATAAAGCCCGAGCTCTTCATTCCGCCGGCGTTGGCCACGCCGTAGCGTCCGCCGATGGAGACCATGAAACCGTGATAGTTGGGCTTGAAAACATGGCGCTCGCCGCCCTCGATGTCGGCGATGATGTTCTTGGCGGCGGCTTCGGCGGAGAAGTGGGCAGATTCGACCACCTGGGCCATGGGCTTGCCGTTCAGCATGAGGCCGGCGTTGTCGCCCACCACGTACACGTTCGGGTACTGGGTGGACCTCATGCCATCGTCGCAATCGATGCGGTTGCGCTTGCCCATGGGCAAGGCGAGGGAGCCTGCGAAGCTGGAACCCTTGACGCCGCAGGTCCAGATGAAGGTATCGGTCTCGACGATCTCGCCGGACTTTAATAGCACTCTGCCCGGCTCTGCGCCGACGATGGCCTGTCCGAGCATGACCTTGCAGCCCTTCTTGGCCAGGTACTTTTCCGCCTTGGCGCGCAGGGGCTCTTCCAGAATGGGGAGGATGGAGGGCAGGGCCTCGATGTTGGTGATCTGGACATCCTTGGGGTCCATGTAGTATTTGCGGCACATGACATCGCGGAGCTCGAGCAGCTCGCCGACCATTTCGATGCCGGTAAAGCCCGCGCCGGCCACCACGAAGTTGAGCATGCGCTTGCGCGCCGCCGGATCCAGTTCCTTGGACGCTGCGTAAAAAACATGCTCCACGTGGTTGCGGATTTTCATCGCGTCTTCGAAGGACCAGAGGGTAAAGCTGTTCTCCTTGATTCCCGGAATGCCGAAAAACTCGGGCTCGGCGCCCACGCCGACTACGCAGAAGTCGAAATCGTAATTGGCGATCGTGCCCGTGGCTTTCTTAGCTTCGAAATCAACGGCCTTGATAGTGTCCTGAACGACATTGATCCGCTTGGTGGCGAAAATCTTGCGGAAACTGACCTGGACAGACTCAGGCTCTGTCCTCCACCCGGCTACTTCGTGCAGCTCCGTCATAAGGGTGTGGAAGGGTTTGGAATCCACCAAGGTGATTTCGATGCCGGTGTTTTTCCTGAAGTGTTTTTCCAGGATCTTACCCGCCCAGACTCCGCCATATCCGCCGCCGATTATGAGGATCTTTTTTGTTTCGCTCATAAGAGAAACTCCCGATTGAAGATGTGTACGGTAAAAATTACAGGAAATTATAACATGACCTTGGAAAAATTACTATATGCTTATATCGATATATCCTGCTTCTTGGCCAGTATTCACTTTTACCTGGATTTACGGTATTCTTAATCACTACCTTCGTGTCTGAATGAATACAAGAAGCCCGATTAAAGATGGGCCGTAACTTTATAGTACAGGAAAGCTTATGGATTTTTCACGATTTTCAATCGACGCCGCATTGCTAGAAGGCGCTGCGGCTTCGGATACTTATCGGGCGGTTTTTTATGAACGGTTGTTGGTCGAACTCTTCGAAAAAAAAGAAAATATTTTCGTCAAAACCGATATCGAGCAGGACAGGGCGAGCATATTCGCGTTTCCCTTGATGCATTGGGCTTTTTCCAGGCGAGGCAAGGGACTGCCGGCTTCCAGGGCCTTGTATCTATGCGCCGAGGAGGAAGCCGCGCGGTCGGCTTTCGAGGCGGCACGGACTATGCTCGGTCCAAGCATGACCGGCCCAAAGCTCTGCCTTCTGGGAAAGACCGCCTCCGTTCCAGCTTCGGAGGGCGAACTCGCTTCCGCGGATTGCGTTTTCGCGACTCTCGAAGCTTTTTGGGAGACTTTTCGAGAGGACAGCCTCACGCCCCGAGAATTCGGCTTCATAATCGCCGATCAAGCGGAGCTGCTCGCCGAAAAACCAGGCGAGTCGCTGCGCAGCGTCCAGGGAAGGCTTCTTCCCTCCTGGGAGCGCCGCGGCCTGGTC
>CAYVOD010000016.1:0-28160 GCA_964453055.1 uncultured Treponema sp.
CACGTAGGCTATGGAATTGCGGATCTGCTCGTAGGCCCGCCCGGTTCCGAAGAGGGCGAAGGTGGAGGCGAAGGGGATGAGCCCCGAATGGGACATGCCCGCCGCCGCTCCCATCATGTTGGCCTCGGCCAGGCCGAAGTTGAAAAAACGCTCCGGATGCTTGGCCTGAAAGAGACTGGTCATGGTGGCGTGCGCCAGGTCGGCGTCCAGCACCACTACCTTGTCGTTTACGGCGCCCAGTTCGGCCAGGGCTTCGCCGTAGGCCACGCGCAGGGATTTGGATTCAGCCATTCTGCTTCCCCCCTAGTTCTTTCATGGCGGCCTCGAATTCCTGGGCGTTCATAGGCCTGCCGTGCCAGCCGGAGTTGTCCTCCATGAAGGAGACGCCCTTGCCCTTTACCGTGCGGCAGCGTATGAATTTTGGCTTTCCCGAAACGGGAGCCGCCAGGGCCGCGGCGATGGCGGCGATGTCGTGGCCGTCCACGTCGAAGCACTCAAAGCCGAATGCCGCTAGCTTATCCGTCACGTTGCCCAGGCCCATGACCTCGTCGTTGGAGCCGTCTATCTGCAGACCGTTGTGATCGAGGATGAAGGTCAGGTTGTCCAGCTTGTAGTGGGCCGCGGACATGGCCGCTTCCCAGATCTGGCCTTCCTGGAGCTCTCCGTCGCCCAGCACCGCGAATACCCTGTACGAAGCATTTTTATACTTGGCGGCCAGCGCCATTCCTACGGCGATGGAGGCGCCCTGGCCGAGAGAGCCGGTGTTGGCGTCCACGCCGGGCGTCTTGGCCATGTCCGGATGCCCCTGCAGGTGGCTTCCCAGCTGGCGCAGATTCCACAGATCCTCCCTGGGATAGAAGCCCTTGTTCGCCAGGATGGCGTAGAGGGCCGGGCAGCCGTGGCCCTTGGAAAGGACCAGCCTATCCCTGTCTTCCCATTGGGGATTGGACGGATCAGTCTTCATGGTCTTGTAGTACAAGGCCATGAGGATCTCCAGCACCGAGAGGGAACCTCCCGGATGTCCCGACTGGCAGCGGTAGAGCATCTCCAGGATGTCCCTGCGAAGCTGAACGGCCAGGCCGTCCAGAGTCGTGTCGCTCATTCTCGATTCTCCTTATGATGAACGCGAAAGCTTTAGGCCGCCGCTTCGGGTCAGCGACGCGGCGGCTCCAGCCTTTAGCCTTTAACCGCTCCTGCGGTCAGGCCCGATATGAGACGTTTTTGCGCGAAGAAAAACAGTATGCAAACGGGAATTATGGTGATTATCCCACCCGCCGTGAGCATGCCCCATTCGACGCCTAATTGGCCGATGAGGTTTTTGAGCGCGACGGGAATGGTTCTGTTCGCTTCGTTGGTGAACATGACAGCGAAGGTATACTCGTTCCAGGAATTCATGAATATATAGGCCCCGGTGGCCACGATGCCGGGCATCAATATGGGCAGGATGATTTTCAGAAAGGCCTGGGCCCTGTTGGCCCCGTCCACCATTGCCGCCTCCTCCAGGGAGAGGGGGAGGTCGTCCAGGAATCCGCTCAGAAGCCAGATGGAAAAGGGAATGGTGAAGGTGGTGTAGGAGAGGACCAGGGACGCGGGAGTATAGAGAATACCGATCTTCCTCATGATCGCGTAGAGGGGAATGAGGAGGAGGACCGTGGGGAACATGTTGTTCGTGAGGAACATGGACATCAGGAATTTCCGCCCCTTGAAGCGGTAGCGGGAAAAGCTATAGGCGGCCAGGACGGATACGGTCACCGAGATGAGGGTGGTGAGTGCGGCCACCAAGAGACTATTGCCCATGGGCTTCAAGAAGTTGTATTCGCTGAAAAGCCTCCGATAGGATTCGAAGCTGGGCGCCTTGGGCCAGTAGGTCACATTCTGGCCGTAGAGTTCGGCGCTGGTTTTTATGGAAGTGACGAAGGTCCAATAAAAGGGGAAGAGAAGGAACACGATGAGAGCCGCCAGTAGCAGGTATGAAAGGACGCTCTTTAAAAGTGCGGGCCCGCGCTTTTTCATGCCTTGCCCTCCTGGTTCTGGAACATGGTCTTGAGGTAGCGCAGCGCCACCACGGCGAGGGCCAGGGTAAGCATGATGGAAAGAGTGGCCGCGTAGCCCAGATTGAGGGAGTTACCCTTGTTGAAAATGTAGACGCTCAGGGTCTGGGTGGCGTAGGCAGGTCCGCCCTCTGTGAGGTTGAAGATGACGTCAACCGAATTTGCGACCCAGATGATGCGGAGCAGCGTGGTCACGTAGATGACGTTTTTAAGCGAGGGAACGGTGATGAGCAAGAACTTCTGGATGCCGTTGGCCCCGTCCACGTCCGCGGCGTTGTAGAGCTCCTCGGGTATGCCCTGGAGCCCCGCCAGGAGCATGAGGGCGAAAAAGGGTATGCCCTGCCACACGATGGTCATGATGACTGCGGGAAAGGCCGTGGAGGGCTGGGCGAGGAAGGGCAAGGCCTCGCGGATAAGCCCCAGCTTGAGTAGCAGATCGTTGAGGACGCCGTAGTTGCCGTCGAAAATCCAGCGCCACATGAGGCCTATGAGGACGCCCGGGGTTACCCAGGGGATGAGGCTTATGGAGCGGACGATGCCCCTGCCGGGGAATTTTTTATTCAGAAGCAGGGCGAGCATGAAACCGAAGACGAACTGCAGCCCCACGCCGGCTACCACCCAGATTATGGTTTTCCAAAGGGCGCCCCAGAACAGGGGATCTTTGATAACGTCAAGGTAGTTCTTGAAATCATTGAATCCAATTCTGCTGGGTCGCCGAAGGTCGTAGCTCTGGAAGCTCATGAGAATAGCGTTGATCACCGGGACGAATACCACGGTGAGCACCACGATGAGAGCGGGAGCGACCAGAAGATAGGGCCATAGGGAGCTGTTTCGCTTGATCAACTACATCCTCCGGGAGATGGTCGGCGCTTTGAGGAAAGGCCGGCCCCGCGTTATGCCCGGGGCCGGCGATTTTCCTGTTTCGGTAAATTGAGGACTAGGCTATTCCCAGAGTCCCGCCTGCAGCTTTTTCATCGCCTCGGCGGCGGAGATCTTGCCCAGGAGGGCTGAGGAAACCGTGTTGGGCCAGATGTTGTTGATCCAGTCGGTGGTGGTGTCCAGTATTGGCAGTATGCCGGCCCAGGGAGCTCCGTCGATCGAAACCTTCATGAACTTGTTGTTCTGGAAGAAGGGGAGTTCCTTGACCGTCTTGGAGACGGGAACGTTGCCGGTGACGGTGCACCAGGTTTCCTGTCCCTTGCCGGTGGCCAGGTAGGCCAGCCACTCGAAAGCGGCTTCCTTGTTCTTGGCCGACTTGAGCATGACGTTCTCGGTGTCGCCCATGGAAGTCCACTTGCCGACCCCGCCTGGGAAGGGGAAGGCGCCCACGTCGTCGCCGAAGGTCTCCAACATGCCGGCCGACGAGCCGATGTGGTGCACGGTCATCGCGGTTTTGCCGGACTTGAAGTTGGCGATGATCTCGTTGAAGCCGTCCATCGGGGCGGTGGGGGGAGCGTAGCCGTTCTTGAAGAGATCGATGTAGTCCTGCATGCCCTGGATAGCCTGGGGACTGTCCATCTTTTCGAAATTGCCGCCTCTGGCCCAGATGAAGGATCCCCAGGGTTCCTGCCCGCCCTTGGCGCCGCGCATACCGAAGCCGTAGACATCGACCTTGCCGTCGCCGTTGGTGTCCATGGTGAGCTTCTTGGCCGCCTCGAGGAATTCGGCATAGGTCTTGGGCACGTCGATTCCGGCCTTCTTCATGAGGGAAGGCCTGTAGTAGACGTAGAGGACTTGGGTGTTCCAGGGCATCACGTAGACGCTCTTGGTGCCCGAAGCCTGGCGCATGGTGTCGTAGAGGCTGGCTTCGATAAGGCTCTTGTCCTTCCAGGAATTGAGGTAGCCATCCAGGTTGACCAGCAGGTTGTTAGCGGTGAACAGCGGGGTAGAGGTGAGCTTGAAGGACGAAGTGTCCGGCCCGCCGCCGCCCATCACCGCCGTGAAGAGGGTCTGGGAATATGCGCCGCCGTCCCAGGGATACTCCTGGGCTACCACGGTGATTCCCTTACCGTTGGTCGCGTTGAAGTCCGCGGCCATCTGCTGCATCGTGGCGGAGTACTTGGGATTGTCGGCCCAGTACCAGTGGGTGACAGTGACCTTGTCCGCGGCGGAGACCGTGAAAGCCAAGACCATGGCCATCGCCAGGGCCGCCATCATGATTCTTTTCATCATTCGAACCTCCTTGGAAAATGGAACCTAGAAAAATTGAAACCTACGCAAGTCCATGGGTCTGGACAAAGCTGCCTTGATCGAGGGCCGCCCCGGCGAGGCGCGCCGAAAGGCGAGCAGTCCCCGCGTCCTGTCCGGCCGCGGCCGAAGCGCCTTGGGGAAGGCCGGGAAGCCTTCGCTTCCACGCTTGGGTCATGTGATAACGCATGGCCTGTTCCGCAGCCCCGGGGTCTGATCCCAGGATCCCTTTCACGATCGCGTCGTGCTCGGCGAAGGTATGGGAGAAGCGCTCCGGGTCGCTCTCGGCGAAATCGGCGTTCAGGGAAATTATCTGAGGAGTTATATAGCTGACCAGGGAAATGCACACAGGATTTCCGCTGGCCTTGGCTATGGCCAGGTGGAAGAGGTGATCCTCCTCCAGCGCACGCTCCCCCTGCTCCGACTTGGCCTTGAACTCGGAATGCCACTTCAGGATCTCCGCCACCTCGTCGTTGCCGCTTCTGCGGGCCGCCTGCCCCGCGGCGAACACCTCCAGGACATCCCTGATTTCGAAGAGGCTGCCCGGATCGAAGGCTTCGTCCAGGCTGCCGATAGCGGCCATCAGGCCCGTGATCGCCTTAGGCCCAAGGTCGGCGACGATAGTTCCCCGCTGCGGAAGGGTCTTTATGAGCCCGTAGTGCTCCAGCTTGGCCAGGGCTTTGCGGACGTAGCCGCGGCTTACGCCCAGCACCAGCACCAGCGAACGTTCCGAAGGAAGCTTGGCCCCCGCCTTAAGCTTGCCCGAGACCATCTGGTCCCTCAGGTATTTCAGGACAAGCAATTCGGAATCGGTTTTCAAGCCCTGGAAGTTCGTAGCCAAGCCCTCCTCAAGCGAATTGAACCTAGAAGCGGCCTTCGAAGGCTGCATACGCAAAAAGCCGCAGCATTGGAAAGCGGCAAACTGGTTAACCAAAACTGGTTAACCAGCGTCGCTCAGTATTCATCACATTTTCGATTTTGTCAAACTATTTTTTCTCTGCTGGGCTGATCAGCCTGCCGGGAAGGAAGGAAATGAGGATGAGGATCGCGGAAGCCAAGGCGGCAGCCCAGACCGCTGTCGAATAGGAGGCGTCCGTTCCCAGTCGCTTGACGACGATGCCGGCGTAAGCCCAGACCACCACCAGGGGCGCCGCGACCTGGCGCTTCCAGAGGGAAAATCCCAGCGCTACCGCCAAGCCTGCGATGATCACCAGGATCGTCCAGAACCTCGGGTCCAGCCCGAAGCCGTCCCAGCCCGTCTTCACCAGCAAGGCGGTGGCGTTGGCTATGGTCGCCACCGATATCCAGCCCAGATATACCCGCAACGGAACGGTCAGGAAGAAGCGGCGCGCCGCCAGCCCCCTGTTCTTGCCGCCAGCCGCCGGATCGAGGGCGCCCCCGGGTCCGAGCTTCAGCTGGTTTCCCTGTTCGAGGGCGATGAGGGTTCCGAGAATGACGAGCATGAGTGCCATGGCCAGGCCGACCAATCGCCAATGCCAGGCGAAGATCCAGCCAATGTTGGCCGCCGCGTTGACCAGGAACAGAAGGGCGTCCGAGCCGGTCCAGGCGCCAGAGCCACCCCGCCAGGCCTCCTTAAGCAACGCGACGACATACCCCGTCAAAAGCAGGTAGATCAGTCCCCAGACGGAGAAGGTAAGCCCTGCGGGAACGAAGAGATTGGGGATTTCGTCCGAAAGGACGCCTGTATTTGCCCCGTTGAGAGGCAGGGCGTTGGCCAGGCCGTTGACCACCAGAATCCCGACGAAGGCCAAGGCGACTAAAAGAGCGGGCGGCAGCATTTTTCTGCCGGTCGATACGTTCGTACTCATTGAATCATCCTCCTACTTTTTGTAAACGCAATATGCGTGTTTATAAATATAATCTATAGAGGAGAAGGAAGCCAAATTCCGCGATCAAATCACTTCCAAGCCCGGCGGCCCACCAGTCGCCCCGCCGACAGGCCTATGCCCGCCGAGGCGGGAAGATACTCCCCTTTTCCTTTTGCGTTAATTAAATTATAATATTAACCGGAATATATAATGTAGCTTTATGAAATTCTTTCAGGCTTTTCATAAAGCATTATAGTATAATACAAAAAGTAACGAGGTATTGTTGAAAAAGTTTTTCCTGATCCTGGGCCTCGCCTCGGGATTACTCGTTTCGGCCTTCGGAGCCGATTCATCCTCATATCCTTCCATCCTCACCATAGGAATATACGATAATCCGCCCAAACTTTCGGTCTCTGACAACGGGGATGCGAGCGGTTTCCACATCGCCCTGCTGGAAGCCATCTTGGAGGGCACGGGAATCGAGCCTCGCTACGTCGCTGGAAATTTCGAAGAAGTACTGGGAAAACTTGAGCGGGGCGAGATCGATATGCTCCTGGACGTCGCGTATTCTGAGGAGAGGGCGCAAAAATTCGATTTCAGCGAGATGTCCGTCATAACCAACTGGGCCGTGGTCTATACCTCCCGGTATTCCGGAATCGAAAACTTCACCGATCTGGACGGAACCAGGGTAGCGGTGCTCAAGGACAGCATCCACACCACCGGCGAAGAAGGAATCGTCAAAATGGCGGCCGAATATGGAATCCGCCCAAAATTGATTTACCTCGATTCCTACGAAGAATGCTTTTCGGCGCTGCGAAGCGGAAAGGCGGACGCGGCGGTAGTCAACAGGCTTTTCGGCCTCATGAACGAAACCGGGGACGATCCGAGAAGGACATCCATTATTTTCAATCCCTCCCAGATCCGCTATGCCTTCGCCAAGGGCGGGGAATACAACGCCGCCCTGATTTCGCTTTTCGATTCGCGGTTGAGCAGCCTGAAAGCCAGCCCCGAGAGCGCTTACTACAAGGCATTCGACACCTATCTGCGACCCCAGATCTCAAAGGAGACGGGGAATCGGCCTTGGCTGGGCATCGCCACCACCTTTGCGATCGCTATTCTTTTTATTGTTCTCTTCATCGTCTACGCGATCAGGGTGGGGAAGTCCGACAAGGTGGAAATCCAGCGTTTCCTCGGCAACCTGCAGTCCATGGGCGACATACGAAAAGCGATCGTCGACAACAGCCTCGTGGCATACTCGGTGTTCGCGCTTCTCCTCGCCCTTCTAGCCATACGCCACCTGGTCGCCGTGGGAAACGATATCTTCGTCTGGTTTTATCTGCCGGCCCAGATGCTTCCGGCGATCATAAGCGTTTTCCGGAAGAAGCTGAGCGTTTCTTTCAAGACCTATGCGCTGCTCGTGCTACTCTTCCTCTCCGGGACTGCCATAACCCTGGCGAGGGGCAACAGCGGGATAAGTTTCTCCTATTTCTTCCTGGCCGCGATTCTGTCCACGATGCTCCATGGCAGGAGGCTGGGCATGGCCACCCTTGCCTCTGGCCTCGCGGTGGTGCTCGTCGCGTTGATTCTCAATTACACGGGAATACTGCACTCCGCGGCCACCGAAACCTCATTTTTCCTTTCCCCGAGCTCCTGGGCATTCTCCGTGCTATCGTTTTTCATGTTCTTCTTCGCCATCCTGGCGGGCATGAAGAACTTTTACTCAAGCCTCACCAAGGCTGTGGTCAACCTGGAGGAAGGAATCGCGGAACGTACCAGGGACATAAAGGCCATCAACGAAAAATTGAAGGACGAGATCGCCGAGCACATGAAAACCGAGGAGAAGCTGAGCCTGGCCAGGCAGGAGGCCGAAAAGGCCAACAGCACCAAGAGCGTCTTTTTCGCAGGGATCTCGCACGAACTAAGAACCCCCCTGAACGCCATCTTGGGATATTCCCAGATCCTCATGCGGGACGCATCTCTCTCAAAGGAATCCGCGCGGCAGGTGGAGACTATTAAAACCAACGGCGAGCATCTTCTGGGACTGATAAACGAAGTGCTGGAGATGTCCAGGATAGAAGCGGGCAAGGTACATCTCGACCTGGCTCCCTGCGGGATTTCCTCGGTCCTCGAGGAAACGCGCATGCTTTTCTCGGGCCAGGCCTCCAAGAAGGGACTATCGTTCTCCGTCCTCGAGGACACTCCCTTGCCTGACTGCGTGATGACGGATCGGTCGAAGCTGAAACAAATACTCATCAACCTCATCGGCAACGCGATGAAATTCACCGATTCAGGCTCGATAGAGGTGAGGGCGACCAAAAGCTCCCTGCAGCCCGGCATGTTGGAATTCGCGGTCCGGGATACGGGAAGGGGCATTCCTCCGGACGCCATCGCCAGAATTTTCCTGCCCTTCGAGCAGACCGCCGAGGGGCGAAGCCAGGGCGGAACGGGACTGGGCTTGGCTATCTGCAGGAACTACTGCGAACTTTTGGGCGGAACTATTTCGGCAGAGAGCAGCCCGGGCAAGGGAAGCGTTTTTTCCTTCAGCATCCAGGCGCCGGAATGCGCCTATGCCAAGGCGGCGGACGATTTCATTCCCTCCAGGGTCGTCTCGATCAAGAACGCCGTCCGGCCCAGGGTCCTCATCGTCGACGACAAGCCGATAAACAGGGACATCCTGGTCAATATGCTCATCCCCATCGGTTTCGAGGTCGAACAGGCCGAAGACGGCGAAAAGGCCCTTCGCCTGGCTCGCGAGACCGGCTTCGATTTGGTGCTCTTGGATTACGTGATGCCTGGCATGAGCGGCAAGGAGCTCGTCGACGCCCTGAGGGTCGCGGCGGGAGAACGCAGGCTGGGAATTATTTTAATGACGGGCAGTCTTCTGGAAAACCAGAGCCTGGATATCCGGGCCTTGGGCGTCGACGCTATGCTGGCGAAGCCGATCCTCGAGCGGAGCCTTCTCTTGGAGATCAAGCGACTGGCGTGCATAGACTATAACTGCTCCGACGAAGAGACGGCTTTGGGGGACAGCCACGCGGACGAAGAAGCCAAGAAACGGCTATCGGCAATTTCCCCCGGGCTCTTTGAGACCCTGCGGGATTCCATCAGTTCCGGAGACCTGGAGGACGTGAAAAACGTCGCCAAGGAAATCGCCGAGAAGGATGAAAAACTGGGGAAAACCCTGGCCGATTGGGCCGAGGCGATTCAGATCGACAGGCTTTTACGGCTCATCAAGTAAGCGGAGCCGAGCTCGCGAATCACAGAGCTTCGTTTCTTAGCTTCTCGAATTCCTCATGATGGAGCAGGAAAATGTCCACGATGGCCGGATCGAAGCTTAACGCCCTTTCGGCCCTGATCATTTCCACTACCTTGGCGTGGGGGATGGCTTCCTTGTAGACTCTTTCCGACCTCAGGGCATCGTAGACATCCACGAGGCTCATGATCCTGGCGCTCAAGGGGATCTCCTCCCCCGACAGTCCCGCGGGATAGCCCCGGCCGTCCCATCGTTCGTGATGGTTGCCGGCTATTTCCACTCCCATTTTCAGGTAGCTATTGTTGGGCGACTTGGCAAGGGCTTGGCCCAGATACTCTTCGCCGATGAGGGTATGCCGCTTCATGAGGGCATATTCGTCCGAGGAAAGCTCGTCGTTCTTATGGAGGATCGCGTCGCTTATGGCGACCTTCCCTATGTCGTGCAACGGGCTGGCGTTATAAATATTCTCGACGAAGACCTCATCGATCTTGTCCCCGAACCTGGGGTCCTTGCTCATCAGCTGCGCCAGCAGGCGGCAGAGGCGCCGGGTGCGTTCGATATGGTCCCCGGTTTCGCTATCCCGCACCGAAGCCAGCTTGGTCATCGTGGTGATCAGCGCCAGATGCCCCTGGGAGAGCTCCTCTACCTGGCGGCGGACCTTATCCTCCAGGCGCGTGTTGTACTCCTCGAGTTCGCTGTGGAGGAATTTCAGGTCCAGGTGGACGGCTACCCGGGCTCGAACCTCCATGACGTTGAAGGGCTTGGTGATATAATCCACCGCCCCGGTCTGGAAGGCCTTGAGCTTGTCCAAGGGCTCCGAGAGGGCGCTGATGAAAATAATAGGTATGGAAGCGGTGAGCGGATCGGATTTGAGCAGGCCGCAGGCTTCGTAGCCGTCCATGCCCGGCATCATGATGTCCATGAGGATGAGATCGGGAATCCTGGACTTCGCGGCCTCGATGGCCATGGCGGCGTTGGGCAGGGTCATGACCTTGTAGCCCGCTGGCTGGAGTATGGTAGCCAGGAGGACGAGGTTTTCCTGGGTATCGTCGACCACCATTATCGTGGCCTTCCAGCCGTCGGCGGCGTTCATGTCCTGGCTTGCTCCATCGGGCTTAAGTATATGTCCAGGTTTCCGCTCAAAGCAACCGGAGGAATTTATGTCCTGGATGCCCCGCCGCTCCTGGTGTAGAATATCCGGCGAAACGAGGAGAAAACCTATGTCCCCCTATTCCATCGAGTATTACAAGAAGAGCGCCGATTTTATCCTTGAACGCGTCGGCGGCGGGCCGGAGACAGCCCTGGTCCTGGGCTCTTCCCTTGGCTCGCTGGCCGACGGCATAGAAAATCCCGTGGAAGTGGACTACCGGGACATTCCCAATTTCCTGGTCTCCACGGTGGAGTCCCACGCGGGAAAGTTCGTTTTCGGGACCCTGGAGGGTAAATTCGTCGCCTGCATGTCGGGCCGCTTTCACTATTACGAGGGCTACGCCTTCGAGGAGCTGGCCGCCCCGATGCGAGTGCTCAAGCTGCTGGGAGTCAAGCGGACTATACTCACCAACGCCGCCGGGGCGGTGAACGAAAACTACAAGGTGGGCGACATAATGATCATCCGGGACCACATCAAGTTCGCCTCGGGCAGTCCCATGCGGGGCTCGAACATACCCGAATTCGGCCCCCGCTTTTTCGACGTGACGGGAATGTACAGCCCGGCCCTGCGGGCCCTCGCCCTGGCCCAGGCCCGCGCAGCCGGCCTCGAGGACAGGATCCGGGAGGGAGTTTACTTCTACTTCGGCGGTCCACAGTTCGAAACCCCGGCGGAGATCAGGGCGGCCAGGATATTGGGCGGAGACGCCGTGGGCATGTCCACGGTCACGGAAGCCCTCACCGCCGCACACTGCGGCATGGATATACTCGGGCTGTCCCTGATCACCAACATGGCGGCGGGCATCGGGCAGGGAAAACTCTCGGGCGAGGAGGTGTCCGTTGCCGCCGGGGAAGCCTCGGGCAGGCTGAAAGCCCTGATCGGGGCGATCTTGAGGGCGCTCTGATGCCCGGCGGACAGAAGCGTTTCCTTTTCAAAAACATCGCCCTGATCGGACCCTCAGGGGACTTGCGGGAAAATCGGGATATCCTGGTGGAGGACGAGAGGATCATTTCGATAAGCCAGGCCGGCCAGGGCGAGGCCGCCGCGGCCACGCGGGATGTGGCCGCGGCAGCCCCTGCGTCGGCGGCTGTCGCGCCGCCTGCCCTAGAGGTTTACGACGGGCGGGGCAAGCTGGCCCTGCCGGGCTTCTACAATCTCCACTGCCATGTCCCCATGACGCTCCTGCGCGGCTACGGCGAGGGCCTGCCCTTGAAAACCTGGCTTTTCGAGCGGGTCTTTCCCTTCGAAGCCTTGCTGACCGAAGAGGACTGCTATTGGGGAAGCCTGCTGGGCATCGCGGAAATGCTCGCCAGCGGCACGGTTGCCTTCTCGGACATGTACCTTCTCACCCCCGGCATAGCGAAGGCTGTCCAGGAGAGCGGCATCAAGGCAAACCTCTCCCACGGCTATTCCACGGCGCCCGGAAGCGAGGATTTCACGGATTCCAGGGCCTACGAAGGGAGCAGGTTCCTCGTCGATGCGGCTAGGGCTGATAAAAGCGGGCGGCTGGTCGCCGACGCCGCCGTGCACGCCGAGTATACCTTCGGCGACGAGCGATTCGGACGTCAGATAGCCGAGTTTTGCCGCCGGGAGGGCTTGCGCCTCCAGATTCACCTATCGGAAACCCGGGACGAGCACGAAGCCTGCAAGGCCAGGCGGGGAGGCCGCACGCCCACGGCTTTTTTCGACTCCTGCGGCCTCTTCGGGGCGCCGACTGTCGCCGCCCACGGTGTCTGGCTGGAGGATGGGGATCTGGATATCTTCGCCGAGCGGGAGATAAGTCTCGCCCACTGCCCGGCGAGCAACCTGAAGCTGGCCTCGGGCATCGCGCCTATCCAGAAGATCCTCGACCGGGGAATCAGGGTCTGCCTGGGCACCGACGGAGCGGCCAGCAACAACAATCTAAACCTTCTCAGGGAAGCTACCCTGGCATCCTTGCTTCAAAAGGGCATTACCGGAAATCCCCTGGCCCTCGGGCCGGCGCGGCTTTTGGAGATGGCTTGCAGGAACGGCGCTCTCGCCCAGGGCAGGGAGGACTGCGGAGTCCTCGAGGCGGGCATGAAGGCCGATATCATCGTCTTCGACCTCCAGTCTCCACGCTTGCGGCCTTTCTACGACCCCCTGGTTTCCGTATTCCACGCCGCCGATCGGGGCGACCTGGTTCTCTCCATGGTGGATGGGCAGGTCTTGTATAAAAAAGGAGAATTCACGACTATCGATATCACCCGGGTTTTGGCCGAGACCGAGCGGATCCGGGACGAAAAATTGCGTTTGCTTGAAGGAAAACGATGAACGAAAGCGCTTTGATTGTTGAAAACGCCTCCCAGGTGATAGTCGGCAAAGGCCGGGCGCTCGAGCTGATGACCGTCGCCCTGCTTGCCGGAGGCCATATCCTTTTGGAGGACGTGCCCGGACTTGGCAAGACCCTCATGGCGAAAGCCCTGGCCAGAAGCATCGGAGGCAGCTTCAAGAGGATCCAATGCACCCCCGATCTCCTGCCTTCGGACGTGACCGGACTGTCGGTGTATAACCAGAAGAGCGGAGAATTCGTCTTTCATCCGGGCCCGGTCATGTCCAACGTCCTTTTGGCCGACGAAATAAACAGGACGATCCCCAGAACCCAGGCCAGCCTGCTGGAGAGCATGGGAGAAGGCCAGGTGACCGTGGATGGAAGGACCCTGGAGCTTCCCAAGCCCTTTTTCGTCATCGCCACCCAGAATCCCATTGAGCTTGAGGGGACCTTTCCCCTTCCCGAAGCCCAGCTGGACCGTTTTCTGATGAAAATCCACATCGGTTATCCCCAGAAGGAAGAGGAGCTGAGTCTCCTGGAACGTTTTATCAGCCAGGATCCGATGTTGAGCCTTAACGCCGTTTCCAGCCCGGAGAGGATCCTCGTTTTGCAGCAGGAGAGAAAAAACGTCCTGGTTTCGGCGCCGGTGAGAGAGTACATCACCGACCTGGTTGGCGCCACCCGCACGCATCCGAAGGTGCGCTTCGGGGCCAGCCCCCGGGGCTCCCTCGGGCTGACCAGGGCTTCCCAGGCTCTCGCCCTGGTGCGGGGAAGGAATTTCGTGCTACCCGACGACGTGAAGGAACTGGCGGGATCTGTCCTGCCCCACAGGATTATCCTGCGAAACGAGGAGCGGGCAAAAGGAATGACCGCCAACGCCGTGGTTAGCGAGATCCTCGCCTCCCTGCCCGTGCCGTCGCCGGTTTAAGCCGTTCGGCCCAAGCGTTTCGATGAAATATAGAAAAAGCGATTACAGCGTTTCCAGTTACTTTGTAATCCCGCTGTCCCTGATCATATTAGGGCTCGTCGCTTTCTTCGCGGCGGCCAAGGCCTCGGAAGCGCTGGCGCGCTTTTCGGCGATTACCCTCGTCCTCATGCTGGCCTTGCGGTTGAACGGCAGATTAGGCCTGGCCAGGCTGAACATAGGCTTCAGCCTGGAAGCACTCCGGCTTTTTCGGGGGGAGGAGTTCGAGCTTAGGGCGGAAATCCGCAACTCCAAAATCCTTCCCGTCTGGCTCAAGGTCAGCCTCGAAAGGCCCGACGCCCTTGTCCCCCTTCTGGAAGAGGGGGTTCAGGGCGAAAGCACTCTTCTGCCCTTCGAGAAAATACGGGGGAGCTGGCGATTCAAGGCAGATAGGCGAGGGGTTTATTCCCTGGGACCCGCCAAACTCAGCGCCGGGGATATTCTCAACCTCTATAGAAGAGAAAAACGAGTACCCATCGATCAGGAACTGATCGTCTACCCCAGGCTCCTTCTTATCCATAGCCTCGACTTGCCCTTCAGGGAGTATTTCGGCGCGAGAACCAGCGAAGGGATCGTCGAGGACCCCGCCTGGTACGAGGGTACGAGGGAGTACACGGGCAGCAGATCGGCCAGGGCTATCCACTGGAAGGCCAGCGCGAGGCTGGGCGAGCTTCAGGAAAAGATATTCCAGCCAAGCACCCAGCGGAAGGTCCTGGTCATCGTGGACGGAGAGGGATTCGCCAAGGCTGAGGATTGGGAAGGCTTCGAGCGGGCTTTGGAAATCGCCGCTTCCTTGGCTTCGTCCTTCGCGGAAAGCGGCGCCTATTTTTCCGTCGCCACTGATCGTTCACTCAAGAATTTTTCTCCCATTCTTCCCCTGGGCAGGGGGCCTGAGCACCTAGGCTCGAGTCTCGAGCTCCTCGCCCGCTGCGAACCTTCCTTCGGTCAAGGCTTGCCGCAGCTGGTAAGCCTGATGAATCCTCAGGGCGCGGAATTCGTGGTGATAGCCAAGGAGGCCGGCGAATCGATCAAAAAATTTTCTTCTTCGCCCTTCAGGCAGGATAGGCTCTTCTTCGTATTCTCCAAGCGAAGGCCCGCGGAAGAGGCCGGGTTTGCGTACCGGTCCTGCAGCTTCAGGGAAATCGCCGAGGTTGCCGGGGCCCCCGGGGCTACCGGGGCCGATGATGGATCGCCGGAAGTTCCGGAAGGGACTGCGCGATGAAGGTCTCGCTACTCTTTTTATCGATCATGGAGCTGCTTAAGCTCCACTGTCTTTCCTCGTTCGTGTATCTGCTCGCCGGCGAAAGTCTTCCTTTGGGGCCCTTGAGTATCGCCTTTATCGTCGCCCTGGCCGCCGACAGGATCCTGGCCAGAAAGAGCAGGAGAGTCGCCTTCTATTTCCTGGCCCACGCCGCGGCGTTCGCCGCAGCTTTCTACATGGTCCTTCTGCTGACCCAGGGAAGCCCGGCGGCAGCGGCAGCCTTCCTTCCCCTGGGAAAGAAGGCGAGCCTGCCCTTCTTGGTTCTCCTGGGGACCTTGGCGCTTTATTGGCTGCGAGGCCTTTGGATTTTAAGGCAAACCTCCGACCACGAATTCGCCGCCCTGCGCTTCGACGAAGGCATAACGCTTTTCCTGCTCGGTTTCTTATTCACCGCCCTCGTAAAGCTGGACAATCCCCTGCCGGGGAAGCTCGCGATTCCTTTTTTCGCCTTCGGGATCCTCGCCTTGGGAATATCCAATGCGGGCGAGGGTAAAAGAGGGGGGCTCTCGGTCCGCTCAAAGGGAGCGATGGTCGCGGCGACGGCCGGCATTTTCATTCTGGGCGCCTTCGGGCTCGCCCTGCTTATACCTTCTCTGGTGGAACCGGCCAAGGCAGCGGCCATAGGACTTAAAGAGGCGTCGCTATCCCTGCTGAATATGATCGCCGCGATTCTCGTCTGGCTTTTTTCCCGCAACGGACCGCCGCGGTTCGCCGAAATTTCAGATTCTCCGGCGGCTGCTCCTTCGATAGCCGAGGAAATCGGCCAGCAAGGCACGTCCGCCGTGCTGATGTGGATACTCGTCGTCGTGTTGATTCTCGTAGCGGCGGCCGTCCTGGCGCTCCTTATCGCCATGCTGATACGGATTCTCTCGGGCAAGACCAGGCAGAGCCCGGCCAGGCCCAAGGGCAGGTCGCTGGCCGCCCTGCTGCGGGCGTTCTGGAGGGCTCTGAGGGAATTTTTCAGGAAGCTGGAAAGGCGCCTCGGGCGCCGGCGCGGCCTGAGTCCCGCCCTGGAAGCCTACCGCCGCGTGCTGGCCGCAGGCCGCGCCGGCGGCGCTCCCCGCGCGGCCACAGAAACGCCCCGGGAATACGCCCTCCGCCTCGAGGCTCGGTTCGAGGCGGCGAAAAACCGAGCCCTTCCCATAGTCGCGGAAGTGGAAAAGGAGGCGTATGGCTCGGACGCGGCGCGGCGCGACCCAGGAGAACAGACAGCTGGTCTCAGACCCCAAAAGCCTTTGGGTGACCGCATCGGCGCCCCTGGCGGCCAAGCCGCGGCGTTGCGGCTCGCCGTCCACTTCAGCCCCGCGAGGTTTTTCGCGGAACGGCTTAAAAAGCACCTAGGTTTCCTCGATCATAAAAACCGCTAAAACCGTGAAACCATCAGATTCCTCTCCGCTCCCCAGCGCTGGGTCGCCCCGGCTGCCGGGCTTTTGAACTCCCTCGTTCAGGCCAGCGGCGCCAGATCCCCGAACTGGGCCTTATAAAGGGCGGCATACGCCCCCTCGGCCTCAAGCAAGCCCTTATGCGTCCCCTGCTCCCTGATGCCCTCGTCGTCGATATAAATAATCTCGTCCGCGTCCCTGATGGTCGAAAGCCTGTGGGCTATCACCAGGCTGGTCCGCCCCTCCATAAGCTCCTCCAGCGAATGCTGGATAGCCAGTTCCGTGGCCGTGTCCAGGGCGCTGGTCGCTTCGTCCAGGATCAGGATCGGCGGATTCTTGAGGAAGATCCTCGCTATGCTGATCCGCTGCTTCTGCCCGCCAGAAAGCATAACCCCCCGCTCGCCCACATAGGTATCGTAGCCCTGGGGAAGGGAGAGCACGAACTCGTGGATATTAGCACGCTTCGCCGCGGCCTCGATCTGGGCGTCCGTCGCGCCCAGCCTCCCGTAGCGGATATTCTCCTTGATCGTGTCGGCGAATAGGAACACGTCCTGCTGCACGATGCCGATATTCTCCCGTAACGAGGCGAGGCTAAGGTCGCGAATATCCATGCCGTCGATTTTTATCGAACCGCCCTGGATCTCGTAGAACCGCGGGATTAGCCTGCAGAGGGTAGTCTTGCCGCCCCCAGAAGGACCTACGATGGCTAGCTTCATCCCCGCCCTGACCTTCAGGTTGATGTCCGACAGCACCCGCACCGAATCGTTATAGGAAAAGGAAACATCCTCAAGTTCGATCTCGCCCCTGGGATTCTCCAGCTCGATCGCCCCTAGCCTGTCCTGTATGTCGGGATCCACCCTCATCAGCTCCACGAAACGGTCGAAACCAGCCATGCCTGTGGAATACTGCTCGAAAAAGGACACCAGCCGCTTGATCGGCTGCAAAAAGGTGCTCACGTAGATGGTAAAGGCGATGAGATCGGCATAATTCATCTTTCCCTTCATGACGAAAAAGCCGCCCAAGGCCAGGACGATGATGTGAAGTATGCTGGTGGCGAACTCCATGCCTCCGTGAAAGACTCCCATGGCCCTGTAATAACTGCCCCGGGCCTGGCGGTATCGGCCGTTGCCTTCAAGGAATTTCTCGACCTCGTACTCTTCGTTCGCGAAAGCCTTCGTCTCCCGCACTCCCGAGATCGAACTTTCGAGATTGGCGTTTATCCCCGCGGTTTTCTGCTTAACTTCCAGTGCAGCCTTGGCCAGGACCTTTCTCCGCCTCGCGGTGAAGATCACGATAGCGGGCACGAAGAACGCCAGCACCGCGGCCAGCGGCCACCAAATGAAGGTCATGGCGATGAACGAACCCGCGAGGGTGACCGCTGATATGAAAAGATCCTCGGGGCCGTGATGGGCCAGCTCCACGATTTCGAAAAGATCGCTCACCACCCTGGACATGAGGTGGCCAGTCCTGGTCTTGTCGTAAAACGAAAAGGGCAGCTTCTGCAGATGGACGAAGAGATCCCTCCTTATGTCCGTCTCCATCCGTACGCCCAAAAGATGGCCCCAATAGGTCACGATATAATGAAGGAATCCCCTCAGGACAAATGCCGCCGCGACGGCGCCCACCAGAATCGCGAAAAGGCCCCAGTCCTTCTGGGGAATGAGGGTGTTGAGCGAATAGCGGGAGAGCAAGGGAAAGCTCAGGTCGATGAGGGAAATGACGAAGGCGCAGCCCATGTCCAGGAGGAAAAGGCGCAGATGAGGCTTGTAATACCCGACGAAGATCGCGAGCTTGGGCTTCGAGACGAAATGGTTGGGACTCAAGGATTTTCCTCCGGAACTTGCCCCGAATGGTACCTCGCCGGAGCCTCGCAATTCAATCGCGCCTCGCGGCCGGATGCGCGTTCAAGATTCCGGTCAAGGAATTATGACGCTTCGTGCATCGCTTCCCGCTCTCCGAGCTCGAACACCTGAAGCGCCTGGGCTACCTGCTTCTCCGCGTCCGCCGGGGCCGGCCACTCGGTGACATAGCCCAGGCAGGGACATACGAATCGGGTCTCGCCCTTCAAGACCTGGCGCCTATAATGGACGTGGCCGCAGACGGCAAGCTTCGCCCCATGGCGCAGGGCAAGCTCGCCGTACTCGGGGCTGCCCAGGAAAGCGTTGAAGTATTTCCATTGGGGGCCCGGATTCTGGACCGTGAATTCACGTATCTGGACCACATGGGTGACGAAAATCAGCTTTCGGCGGGCCCCGCGACCGACGGCGCCGTCGGTGGCGCGGTCGCTGGCGCGGTCAGCAGCGGCGGTGGCGCCGTCGGCTGCCTTCTCTAGCCGCGCCTCGAGGCGCTCCATGAAAAGCCTGTGCATCTCCAGCGTGGGCCTGTCCCAAATGGATTTTATCTTGTCCTGCCAGGTCCGGCCGCCGTGGTTCATGCGCTCGAAATCCTCCCTGCCGAAAGAAGGATCGCCGTAGGCGAAATCGTACCAGCCCAGTTCGCCTACCAAGGTCCAGCCTCCGGTAAGCGCGATCGTACCCCGGCCAAGGTTGCCCGGATGCTCCAGCAGCGCGTCGTAGCTCTCCCAGGCTTTGCGCCCGGGATAATGCTCGTTCCAGATGTCGTGATTGCCCGGCACGAAGAGCACCCTCGCCCCGGACCCGGTTTCCAGCGTGTCTAGGGTTTTAAGGCTCAAAGCGTAGTCGGAGGAAATATCCCCGGCCAGGAGAAGGACATCCAGCCTTCGCCGGGCGGATTCTTGGGCAAGGAGGCTCGTTATCACCTCTTCGCCCTTGATCCTGTTCAAATCGACATGGATATCTGAAATCAGCCCGATGCGAACACCCACCTGCCGCCCCCAGAGCCCTAGGAAGATCCGGTTAGCCTGGGATTCAGGCGCTCGGACAGGGTATCCCCGATGATGTTAAAGGACAGGACGGTGAAAGCCAGCACCAAGCCGGGATAGATGGCCAGCCAGGGCGCCTGCACCAGGTAGTTCCTGGCGTCCTTGAGCATCAGGCCCCAGCTCGCCTCGGGTGGCTGGGTGCCCACGCCAAGATACGACAAAGAGGCTTCGGTGACGATGGAGAGGGCGAAGACGATGGAGCACTGCACCACCACCTTGCCCAGAATATTGGGGATTATGTGCTTGAAGACGATCTTGACCACCGGCGTGCCCAGGGCGCGGGCCGCTTCCACGTAGCCCTCGCCCTTGATGGCCAAGGTTTCGGCCCTGACGAGCCTGGCGAACACGGGGCTGGAGATGATGCCCAGGGCGAGCATCACCTGCACCAGGCCGTAGCCCAGGAAGGACACCACCGTGATCGCCAGGAGAATCGTCGGGAAGGAAAGTATCGAATCCATGAACAGCATGAGGACGCTGTCCAGATTGCGCGAGCCCAGGCCCGCCAGGAGCCCTATCGTGCCGCCCAAGGTGAGGGCGATGGATACGGTGACGATGCCCACGATAAGGGCTGACCTGGATCCGTAGATTATCCTCGAAAGCACGTCCCTGCCGTAGTTGTCGGTACCCAGGAGGTTTTCCATCGTAGGCGCCTTGAAGCGCTTGGTCAGGAACTGCTCCGTGGGGTTGTAGGGAGCCACCAGCGGCGCGGCTATGGCCGACGCCGCCAGCAAGAGCAGGAACAGGACGGCCAGGGAAAAGAGGAGCTTCTGCGATTTGCGGGCCGCTATCATTTTACTTCAGCTCTGTCCATCTGAAATCGAAGGTGTCGATGTTCGGGGTCATCCTGAAATCGACGACGTTCGACCTCGTGGCGCCGTAGCGGTAGGAGGTTCCCAGGTAGAAATGGGGCAGTTCCTTGGCCATGGCGTCCAGCACCTCGGTGTAGAGCTTCTTGCGCTCGGCGAAGTCAGAAATCGTCACGGCCTTCTTGATCTTCTCCAGGACCGGGGCGTTCATCCACTTGACGTACTTGCCGCCGCCGTAGCCGGCCAGGGTGCCGTCGGGGTCGAGCTTGCCGGTGTGGCTGATGACCGTAAGGTCGTAGTTGCCGCCGGTATAAACCGAGGAGAGCCAGGTCGACCAGTCCACAAGCTGCAGCTTCACGTTCATGCCCACCTTCTCCAGCATCTGCTGGTAGAGCTCCGCGGCCTTGACGTGCAGCGGATAGTTCTGGGGCACGGCGATGGTGAATTCCTTATTGCCCACGCCCGCTTCCTTCAAGAGCGCCTTGGCTTTTTCGGGGTTGTAGGAATAGTAGGGGAAGTCGGTGTAATAGGCGTTGCCGGTGTCCATGAAGGTGCTGCCCACCTTGCCGCCGCCGTAGGCCACGTCCATGACCGTCTGCTTGTCGATGGCGTAGCTTATCGCCTGCCGCACCCTCAGGTCGTCAAGGGGAGGCCTGGAATTGTTGATGCCCATGACCATGATGAGGGAGGTCAGCTCTTTCTTGATGGTGACCTTGTTGTTGCCTTCGAACACCGGGAGGTCCTCGGGATCGACGAACTCCACCGCCTCGATGGCGCCGGAGAGAAGACCCTGCACCTGCACCGCCCGCTCGGGGATGATGTCGAATTCCACCGCCAGGAGCTTGGGCAGGCCTTTCATCCAGTAATTGTCGTTCCTGGTCATGGTGATCTTGTTGTCCCTCACCCACTTGTCGAACTTGAAGGGACCGGTGCCCACCGGCTCGGAGGCGAAATTATGCCCCGAAGCGATGAGTCCGGAGGGAAGTATGGCGCCCCAGCCCGAGGCCAGGCTTGCCAACAGTGGGGTGTAGGGCGAACTGAGGCTAAAAATAACCGTGTAATCGTCGGGGGTCGCTATGTTCGCGATAACCGCGAACTCGCTCGCCTTGGGAGAGGCGGTTTCCTTGGCCTTGATCCGCTCGAAGGTGGCCTTGACGTCCTTGGAGCCGAATTTCTGCCCGTTGTGGAAGACCACGTCCTTGCGAAGCTTGAAGGTCCAGGTCTTGCTATCGGCCGACGCGGTCCAGCTCTCCGCCAGGGCGGGGACTAGGTTGCCCTTCTGGTCGGGCTCGATCAGGGTGTCGTAGAAGCTCTTGAGCACCTGAAAGGTCAGGGTTCCCGATGTCTTGTGGGGATCCAGGGTGTCGGGATTGCCCGACAGGCCGAAGTTGAGGATCCCCTTGCCCTGGGCGAAGGCGCTGCTGGCGGCGAATGCCAGCGCCAGGACGAGTAGGCTCAGGATGATTCTTTTCTTCATCGCGCGCTCCTTTTTTGCCGGTTTAAACCCGAAATCCTGGATCGCTATCCTAGGCGACGGTCCAAGACCGCGGGTCTACGTGGCCGGTCATGCTTTGTGACAGGACACTTTGTGTCCCGAGGGCACGACGTGCCCTCCATCCGAATCTCGCAACGAAGGGGCCGACGAGACGCACTCGCCGTCCCCGAGGGGACAGAAGGAATAATAGGGGCAGGCTTTGCCGTTCTGGGCTTCCTTATGCCTCGAAGCCGCCCTGGCCGCGAGGGTTTCCACGGACTCTTCCAGGACGCTCAGGTCCTCGGCCCCGCTGCGCTGGTTCCCTCCCGGGATGGAAGCCAGGAGCCTGCGCGTGTACGGGTGGCGCGGCGAGGAAACCAACCGCTCGGAGGGAGCCTCCTCCACGATCCTTCCCTTGAACATCACCCCTATAGTGTCGCACATGTACGACACCAGGTTAAGATCGTGGGAGATGAACATATAGGTGAGGGAGAACTCTTTTTTCAGATCCGATAGCAGGTTGATTATCTGGGCCTGGATCGAAACATCCAGGTTGGATACGGGCTCGTCCAGTACCATGAAGTCGGGCTCCATGGTCAGGGCCCTGGCGATGACGATGCGCTGCTTCTGGCCGCCGGAGAATTCGTGGGGATAGCGGTTGCGGTAAGAGTAGCTGATGCCCACCAGCTCCAGTAGCTCCTTTATCCGTTTTATCCGCTCGGTTTCGGCGACGCCCCGGTTGATGAGCCCCTCGGACATGGAGTCGTGGATGCTCATCTTGGGGTTGAGGGCCGAGTTGGGATCCTGGAACACGATCTGCATCCGCTTACGGAATCCCCGAAGTTCGCTTCGGCTCAAGGAGCCTAGCTCGGTGCCGTCGAATACGACGGAGCCCGAGCTGGGCGGGTCCAGATACATAATCGATCGCACGAAGCTCGTCTTGCCGCAGCCCGATTCGCCCACGAGGCCGTAGCTGCCGCCTCGCTCTATTGAGAGAGAGACACCGTCCACCGCCTTGAAACCCCGGGAGGCGCCGGCGATTCCCCTGCCGCGGAAAATTTTAACTATATTCTTGCACTCTATCAGATTTTCCATGACTCACCTGCGTGGTGGCACGCCGCCTTGTGCCCGTTTTCCTGCTCCTCGAGCGCCGGGTTTTCGGTTCTGCAGCGCTCGTCCGCCAGGGGACAGCGCGGATGGAATGCGCAGCCCGAAGGCGTGGCGTCAGCGTCGGGAACCCTCCCAGGGATAGTGGCCAGGCGCTGTCCCCGCTTGCGCGCGTCCGGTATGGAGGCCATAAGAAGTTTCGTATAAGGGTGGAGGGGTTTTTCGAAAAGCTTGCCCTTGGTCGAGCTTTCCACGATCCTCCCCGCGTAGATCACCGAAACCCTGTCGGCGACTTCCTTCACCACGCCCAGATCGTGGGAAATGAAAAGCACTCCCATGCCCAAAAGATCCTTCAGCTTTTTTATCAGCCTGAGAATTTGAAGCTGGAGCGTGACGTCCAGGGCCGTGGTCGGTTCGTCGGCTATGAGGAACAGGGGGTTGCAGGAAATCGCTATGGCGATCATGGCCCGCTGCTTCATGCCCCCGGATAGTTCGTGGGGGTAGGAGTCCAGGACGCGACCGTCCTTGCCGAGCCCCACCAGGTCCAGAAGCTCCCGGGCCCTTTTCCTGGCTTCCTCCTTGCCCATCTTCAGATGGAGGATGAGCATTTCGGTGATCTGTTCCCCGATTTTGAACGCCGGATTCAGATACTTCGACGGCTCCTGGAACACCATGGCGATTTTCCTGCCCCTGTAGCCCCGCATCTGGGCCTGGGAGAGGCTAAGCAGGTCGGTTCCGTCGAAAAGTATGCGCCCCGAGGTGATTTTCCCCGGGGGAGAGGGCAGAAGCCCCATTACGCAGGTTGAGGTGACCGTCTTGCCCGAGCCGGATTCGCCCACGAGGCCGTGGATCTCTTCCCTATAGAAGGACAGGTCGATGCCCCGCAGGGCGTGGGCTTCCATCGCCCCGTGGGTAAAGCAGACCCCGAGGTTTTCCACCTTCAGCAGTTCTTGGTTTTCAGCCATCATTCGACCCTTATCTTCGGATTGACAATGCTGTAGAGAATGTCGGCCAGGAAGTTGATAAGCGAGAAGACTATGGCCACGAACACCACGCCGCCTTGTATCAAGGTGAAATCCCGCTGGTATATGCCGAAGAGGAAAAGCCTGCCCAGGCCGGGGAGGGAGAATACCTGCTCGATGATGATAGCCCCGCCCAGCATGTAGCCCAGCTCTATGCCGGTTATGGTGATGACCGGGAGCAGGGCGTTCTTGAGGGCGTGCTTGTACTTCACCATTCTTTCGGTGAGTCCCTTTGCCCTGGCTGTGATGACGTATTCCTTGGAGAGCTCCTCGACCATGGAAGCCCTGGCCAGGCGGAGGATGACCGCCGCCCGCCCGAAGCCCAGGGAAAGGGCGGGAAGGATATAGTGGGCAAAGGTTTCCGATCCGAAGAGTGGGAAAATCGGTATCTTTACGGCGAAAAGCAGCAGAAGCACCATGCCGAGCCAAAAACTCGGAATAGCCATGCCCGCCTGGGAGAATACCAGGCCGAAGTAATCCCAGAGCGACCAGCGCTTGACCGCGGACATCACGCCCAGCGGTATGGCCACCAGGATTCCTATGGCTATTCCCATGAGGGCCAGGGTGAGAGTGAGGGGAAAGCGCTCGAAAATGAGCTTAGCCACAGGCTCGCCTGAGATCATGGAATTTCCGAAATCGAACCTGATTATCGAATACAGCCAGTTGAGATACTGCAGGGGAAGCGAGCGGTCCGTGCCGAGCTTTTCCCGGATTATTTGTATATCTTCGGCCGACGCGTCGACGCCGGCTATGATGAGTGCCGGGTCGCCGGGAATTATCCTGATCACGAAAAATATCAGGGTAGATATTATAAAGACCGTTAGAAGCAGCCTTAGAAAGCGCTTCGCGAAAAATCGAATTAAATCCATCAAACTTTCCGCCTTACCGGTGGGATTGTAGCACAGGCTTTCAGTCCGCGCATCGCCGCTAGAGCTCCAAGCGCAAGCTTTTCCGCGCCAGGATAGTTTCGCCGCCGAAGGCTGCCTTCGCTTGGGCTAGAAGCTCGCTATGCGCCCCCCAGTGGGGCAGATGCGTGATCGCCAGCCTGCCGGCGCCGGCAGCGAGGGCAAGTTCGCCCGCTTCGCCTGCGCTCATGTGGCCGGGGATCTTGCCCTTGTATAAATCGTAAAGGCTCGCCTCGCAGAGCATCAGTTCGGCGCCTTCGGAGAAGGGCACCAGATCCCAGCAGGGCTCGGTATCGCCCGAGTACACCAGGGAGGCCGAACCGCATTCCGCCCGGACGGCGAAACAGGGATCAGGGTGAGTCGTGGGCGTGAAGCTGAATCTGAAAGGCCCAATTTCCAGGATGCTGTTCGCGTTGTAGGTAGAGCCCACGGCGCAGTCCCGAAAGCTTAAGCGATCGGTGGAGGCGTATTGGTCGTGACCATAGATCCTTAAGGGTTTCCCCCGCCTGCCCAGATCCATGTCTATCAGGGCTGCATACTGGAGGCAGCCCATATCAGCCATATGGTCCGCGTGGTAATGGCTCAATATCACCGCGTCGATGTCCGCCAAGGCAATATGCTCCTGGAGCGCAGACAGGGCTCCCGAGCCGCAGTCAAGCAAAACCGAGGTTTCCTCGGACTGGAGGAGATAGCAGCTTGTAGCCTCGCCCCGATTAGGGTATGCGCCCCAATGGCCGATTATGGTAAGGGAACATTCGCTCATCGACGCTCCTTTTCCACATATGGCAATAGTTCGGTGACATCCCGGATGAGGATGGAGCTATCCAGTTCCTCCACGCCGAAGGTGCCGAAGCGATTGATGATCTTGTACCCCATGCCCACCGAGCTGGCCCCGACGGCGTCGTCGTAATAGTTATCGCCCACGTACAGGCAGGTTGCGGCTTGGACCGAAGCCTTTTCCAGGGCGATTTCGAAGATTTTACGCTCAGGTTTCGCGACGCCGACTTCGCTGGAAATGACTACCGTATCGAAAAACTCCAGGATTCCTTGACGGGCTAGAATATGCCGGGCGCTCGAATCCCAGTTGGAGATGACGCCGAGCCGGAAGCCCCGGGATTTTAGCGCTTCCAGCAGCCCGGGCGCGAAGGGATAGACCAGCCATTCCAGTCTTTTTTCCTCCCAGGCCTTAAGCCACTGCTCGAGAAAGCTCGTCAGATCCCCGTCGATTCCGAGGCGTTCGCAGAGCAGGGCGAAATACCGGGGCATGAATTTTTTGGCGGGGGTTCCCAGCAAGCCTGGGTACTCCCTCATGAATTTTTTATCTATGGCGTGAAAGGCCAATTCTATCTTGCTTTCGTCCAGCCTGTGTCCTCGAGAGGTCACGAGCTGGTCAAATAGCTTTTCCCTCTCGTTATATAGAAGGGTGTACCCGAGATCGAACCATATATACTCGACAGCCACAAAGCAACTCCAGGGGAAACTGCGAATGTCGTCGCTAATAGAGGATCAGATAGATGCGAGACCTCCAAGCGCCCTCTGGAAGTCCATTATACGGCCAAAAATTCGCAAGTCAACCTCGAATTTCCCAACTTTCCGATACTTTTATATCCAATAAAAATTTTATCGATTACGCCCGGTTCCTACGCCATAGGACTTTGTGGGATTGATCAATCGCAAAAGTCCGGCGTCGTTCCACTGCGATTGTGGCATCGCGTTGCGCGCCCCTTTTTCCGCTTCGAAAGCAGCCAACGCTACGGCGGCTATCGTCGAGATCACTGCATTTTGCGTATTCTGATCTCGACATCCTGTACGTCTTCCATGAGCTTCAAAAGCTTGGCCGTATCGCTGTTTCCGTAATGGTAAGGATAAAGAATCGATGGCTTTATGCGGCTTGCGGCGGAGGCCACCTGTTCGGGCAGCATCGTATAGGGTTGATTCATCGGCAGGAACGCTATATCGATAGGGCCAAGATCGCTCATCTCTGGTATGTCCTCGGTGTCGCCAGCCAGATAGATGCGCAAGGAACCTATCCCGAGAACGTATCCATTGTCGCCCCTGCCCTTGGGGTGAAAATGCGCGTGTCCCTCGCTGATATTGTAAGCGGGCACCGCCGTAATGGCGATTCCCACGTCCTGGGCGGGTACGGGAATTCTTACGCTTTCCCCCCGCTTCAGGATTTCGCCGAATCCGAGTTTATTTCCCGCCGGCTGGGAAAGTACGATCCTTGTCCCTGGCTTGCTCAGCGTTTTTATCACGGCCCCGTCCAGATGATCCGCGTGCTCGTGGGTCACGAGAATAAGGTCGGCCTTCGGATATTTCGGGTAAATTCCGTAATCGCTCACCGCGTCGACGTAGACTACGAAATCGTCCAACTCCATCGCCAGCGAAGCGTGACCGAGAAAATTGATTTTCAAGATTGCCTGGCCGAGGTTGAAACTATCGGATTCCTTGTCGAAGGATTTTTCCCTTTCCATCCATCCTCCCTGCGGCCCTGCGGGGACCGCTCCCTTGAAAGTAAAGGGTATAGGCGACGCCGGCGTTCGTCAACCTTGGCTCCGCGGCTTGTCGCGGCGGGGCTTTCGCTGCAGAAGCCGGCAGGGACAGAGGCTGTCCTTCCGGAGAAAAAGGCGCCAGTCACAGCGCGGCGATTGAGTGGGTGGGCCGGGTTCCCGTTGGCGACGCTTTTTTTTTCTGATACTCTGGCGCCCATGGATATAGAAGAAAGAGTCAGGCTGGGGGCGAAGGCCGCCGCGGCTTTTCTAGGCATAAGCGCAGAGGTCAAGGACAGGGCGCTGGACGCCATCGCCCGGCGGATCGATGAAGCCAGGGCCGAGATCGAGGCGGCGAACGCCGCCGACATAGCCGCCGCGGAGCGTTCGGCCCTGCCTATGCCCTTGCTCAAAAGGCTAGGCTTTAGCGGCGCGAAGATCGACGAAGCCTTACGCGGCATCGAAGCGCTCATTCGATTGCCCGATCCCTGCGGCAGGGTGCTCGAAGCCCGGCTTCTGGACGAAGGCCTTACGCTGCGCCGGGTATCCTGCCCCATCGGGCTTGTCGCGACCATCTTCGAAAGCAGGCCGGACGCTCTCGTACAGATGGCTTCGCTGGCCGCGAAAAGCGGAAACGCCATCGTGCTCAAGGGCGGCAGCGAAGCCCGGGAAACCAATCGCGTCCTGTCCGGGATCATCGCCCGGGCCGGCGAGGGCGCCGGACTTCCTTCGGACTGGCTCATCGCCCTGGAAACCAGGGAGGAAATCGGGAGCCTTCTGCGCCAGGACCGCTATGTCGATCTGGTCATCCCCAGGGGATCCAAGGAATTCGTCGCCCGCATCCAGGCGACGAGCCGCATCCCAGTCCTGGGACATTCCGACGGGGTGTGCCACGTGTACGTTCATGAAGATGCGGATCCCGCCATGGCCTGCTCCATCGCCATCGATTCCAAAATCCAGTACCCTGCCGCCTGCAACGCCGCGGAGGTGCTTCTCGTCCACAAGGACTACGCCGAAACCGGGCTGCGTCCCCTCCTCTCGAGCCTGTCCGGGGCCGGGGTTCGCCTGGATATTTGCCCCCGCTGCGAGGC
>CAYVOD010000017.1:0-10844 GCA_964453055.1 uncultured Treponema sp.
GAAGAAACGATAATCCTTCTCCGCGACCGATGAAAAATAGCGTTTTCGTATCAGGTAGTCGAAGACGTTGTTGATCGCTCCCCGTATGCCCGGGAAGAAACCTACGACGAGGGCCGAGAATCCCAGGGCGGAAAAAAACAGCACGGCCCTGGAAAGGGCGCTGTCCAAGCCCTCCTTTTCGGGGGACGAAGCCGCCTTCTCGAGCAGGTCGAGGAGAGACTTGGTCAGCAAGGGAAAGCTGACGGCGACGAGGCTGGAGAGGAGGCTCAGGCAGAGCAGGAGGACGATAAGACCCTTTTTCTGCCTCCAGACGCCCCAAATCCAAGCGATGTGGGCGTAGGGCTTCATAGGCACTTCCTGGCGACGAACTGCCGATCCACCAGTTCCTTGTATTCCGGAAATTCGGCGTAAAGTCGGCTGTGGGTTCCCCGGGCGACTATTTTCCCCTGGGAAAAGAAGAGTATCTGGTCCGCGTGGACTACCGTGGAAAGCCTGTGCGCCACGATGACGGAGGTCCTTCCCTTAAGCAGCGTGGCCAGGCTGGCTCGAATCTTTTCCTCGGTTTCCATATCCACCGATGAGGTAGCCTCATCGAGGACGACGATTTCTGGATCGGCGCAAAGGGCCCGGGCAAAAGCCAAAAGCTGCTTCTCCCCGGCCGAGAGGTTTCCGCCACGCTCCCAGAGATTGGCCATGGCGCCCTCGGGCAGGGAAGCGATGAAATCCGAGGCCTGGACCTGGTCCAAGGCTGTTTTCACCTCATCCGGACTGATCTTGTCGTTGAACATCCTTATGTTGTCCAGGACCGTCCCCGGGAAAAGATAGACATCCTGGAGCACCAAGCCGATTTTACGCCTCCAGGATTCCAGGTCGAAGGATTCCAGGGACTCTCCGTCCAGGCTGAGCCTTCCCTTCTGCGGTTTTGAGAACCCGCAGAGAAGGCTTACGGCCGTGGATTTTCCCGAACCCGACGCTCCTACTATGGCGGTCGTGCTCCCCTTCGGGATGCTGAAGGAGAGGCCTTTGAGAATCCAATCCTCGCCTCGGTAGGAGAACCAGATGTCTTCGAAGCGCAGTTCTCTTTTAAAGTCCGCTTTCCTGCCGCCCCAGGAGCTCGACTCGGGTTTTATGTCCATGATCGAGGAGATCCTCCTCATGGAAGCCCTGGCCAATTGGATTCTCCTGAGGCTTTCCGCGATATCCAGGACAGGACGCATGAGGGAGGCGCCGTATTCGATGAAGAGTAGGAGAGTCCCCAGGCTCATCGAGCCCGCGGCGACCTTCTCGCCGTAGAGGAGGATCAAGACTACGATGAAAAGCGGCCCGGCCATGGATTCCAAGGCCGAACTGGCCGAGAATTCCAGCAGCGACACCTTTACGTCGTTATCCCGCTTCCTTATCCCCGATTCGTCCAGGCTCTCCTGAGCCCATTCGCGACGGTTGAAAGCCTTTAATATTTCCGCTCCCTGGACGAATTCCGTCAACTTGGCGACTATTGAAGCATACAGAGAGCGGGAGGATTCGTAGAGCCCGAGTATCCGCTTGTAGAAAACAAGCAGAATCGCCAAGAAACCCGCCGCCGCGGCCAGCATCCCCAGGGACAAGGCCGGGGCGATGAGGGCGGTCACGAAAAACATTCCCCCCATCATGAGTACGCTGACTACGAAGGTGAGCCCCAGGGACGAGAATAAATCGCGTACCTTCTCGGTGTCGCTCTCGGTCCTGGCCATGAGCTCGCCCACTGGATGAGCGTCGAAATACGCCACCGGCAAGCGCAGAAACCGGGCGAAGAGATCCTTCTTGATCCTCGTCACGACGGTCAGGCCTAATTTCATCATCTGAATCGTTCCTAGATAGCTCAGGAAGCCCGAGGAAAGCGCCAAAAGGAGATAAAGCCCCGCGTAGCGCAAAAGCAGCCTAAGGTCGCCGGCGGGCACGGCTCGATCGATGATGGCCCGAAGCAAGAGGGGTTGGAGCACCCTGCCCGCCGCGATGGCTACCAGTGTCGAGAGCCCTGTCGCGGCGTATCGTTTTTGCGAGATCGCGTATGAAAAAATCGTTGCTGTATACGAAGCGGCATGCGGTTTCATGTGAGTATGGTGACCCACTATACCCTGGCCCAAACCCCTAGCGATACTCCTCCCAGGCCTTTATTTCGAAACCCTTGGCCTTGTGGCTTTCCAGCGCGTCGATGAACTGCTTGGCCACCTTGATGTTGGTAAAGAGGGGAATGTTGAAATCCACCGCCGCTCGCCTGATCAGGTAATCGTTCTTGAGCTCTTTTTCCTCGTTGTTCTTGGGGATGTTTATCACTAGGTCGAACTGACGGGCCTTGAGCATCGTGGCGATGTTGGGCTCGGACTTTTCCAGGGGCCAGGCCAGTCGGGTGCAGGCGAGGCCGTTGGATGAGAGGAAACGCGCCGTCCCGCCCGAGGCGAAGAGTTCGTATCCCATGGCAGCCAGCTTTTTCGCGCTGTCCAGGAATTCGATCTTATCCTGCAGGGGGCCGGTGGACAGCAGGACGTTCTTCTTGGGGATTTGGTAGCCCACCGAGAGCATCGCCTTCATGAAGGCATCGTCCAGGTCCGTGCCTATGCATCCCACTTCGCCCGTGGAAGCCATTTCCACGCCTAGAATGGGATCGGCCCCATGGAGGCGGGAAAAGGAGAACTGGGCGGCCTTTACCCCCACCCAGGGCAGGTCCAAGGCGGATGAGCTCGTTTTGGGAAGCTCGGCGTTGAGGATAGCCCTGGTGGCCAGGTCTATCATGTTCACCCTGGAGACCTTGGAGCAGAAGGGGAAACTCCTGGAGGCCCTTAGGTTGCACTCGATGACCTTGATCTTGTTGCGCTGGGCAATGAACTGGATGTTGAAGGGACCCGTGATTTCCAGCTCCGCGGCGATTTTCTCCGTTATCCGCCTGATCTGGCGGATCGTTTCGATATAGAGACGCTGGGCGGGCAAGACCACCGTCGCGTCGCCCGAGTGGACTCCCGCGTTTTCTATGTGCTCGGTGATGGCGTGGAAGAGTATCCTGCCCCGGGAAGCAACGGCGTCGATCTCGATTTCCTTTGAATTCTCTATGAACTTGGAGACCACCACCGGATGCTCCGGGGAGAGATCGGCCGCGAGGCTGAGGAACTTCCTGAGCCTGATCTCGTCCCAGGCCACGTTCATGGCCGCCCCCGAGAGCACGTAGCTGGGCCTAACCAGCACCGGATAGCCCACGGACCTGGCGAACTCGGCCGCCTCGTCCGCCGTGGTCAGGTCCCTCCACTCGGGCTGATCCACCCCTAGTTCGTCCAGGAGGGCGGAGAATTTATTCCTGTCCTCGGCCCTGTCAATGTTGGAGGAGGATGTCCCCAGAACCACGGCGCCCGCATCGTAGAGCTTCATGGCCAGGTTGTTGGGGATCTGTCCGCCCATCGAGAGGATGATCCCCTCCGGGCGCTCGAATTCGTATATGTCCAGGACCCGCTCGAGGCTCAGCTCCTCGAAATAAAGCCTGTCGCAGACATCGTAATCGGTGCTTACCGTTTCGGGATTGCAGTTGATCATGATAGTGCGTCGGCCAAGGTTCCGCGCCGTCTGGATCGCGTTCACGCAGCACCAGTCGAACTCCACGCTGGAACCGATCCGATAAGGTCCGGATCCGGGCACGATGACGCCGGCGCCCGAGGGACTCACGTCGTCCTTGCTCCCAGAGTAGCTGAGATAGAGGTAGTTGGTCTCGGCGGGAAACTCCGCCGCCAGGGTGTCGATCTGCTTGACCGAAGGCAGGATGCCCTTGGCTTCCCTGAAAGCCCGTATTTCTTGTTCTTTCTGCCCCAGTATCGAGGCGAGGCCTTCGTCGGAAAAGCCCGAGCGCTTTGCCGAGCGGATCAGCTCCACGTAGGCCTGGCCCCGGGGCTTCTTTCCCCGCCCCGCCTCGATGAGTTTTTCCTCGATTTTCCTGACCGCCGCGATGCGGCCTAAAAACCAGGGATCGATTTTAGTGGCCTTGTGCACTGCTTCCACGCTCCAGCCTTCGGTGAAGGCCTTGTAGATGGCGAAGAGCCTGCGGTCGGTGGGTTGGCGGAGCGCCGTCTTGAGACAGACGAAATCGGTCCCCAAAAGCCTGGCCTCGTCCGACAAGCCCCTGGCGCCCATGCCTGTCATGCGGATAGCCTTCTGCAGGGCTTCCTCGAAGGTCCTGCCTATGGACATAACCTCGCCCACAGACTTCATCTCGCTTCCCAGCCTGGTATCCACTTCCTTGAACTTGGACAGGTCCCAGCGCGGAATCTTGACCACGCAGTAGTCCAACGCCGGTTCGAAGCAGGACTTGGTGGCGACGGTGATCTTGTTGGGAATTTCCGCCAGGGAGGCCCCCAGGGCGAGCTTGGCGGCCACGTAGGCCAGGGGATAGCCTGTCGCCTTGGATGCCAGGGCCGAGGAACGGGAGAGCCTGGCGTTCACCTCAATGATCCTGTATTCCTCCGAAGCCGGATCGAGGGCGTACTGGATGTTGCACTCCCCCACGATGCCGATGCTGCGTATGACCTGGAGCGCGACGGTGCGCAAGAGGTGGTATTCCCTGTCCGTGAGAGTCTGGGAAGGAGCCACCACTATGCTCTCCCCCGTGTGGATGCCCAGCGGATCGAAATTCTCCATGTTGCAGACAGTTATGCAGTTGTCGAACCTGTCCCGGACAACCTCGTACTCGACTTCCTTCCACCCTCCCAGCCATTCCTCCACTAGGACCTGGGGCGAAAGGGAGAAAGCCTTTTCGCAGCGCGCGACAAGCTGCTTTTCGTTGCCGCAAAGCCCCGAGCCGGCCCCGCCCAGAGCGAAAGCGGCCCTCACCATCACCGGATAACCGATCTCCGCAGCGGCTTCCTTCGCCTCGTCCAAGCTTACCGCGGCGACGCTACGGGGCGTCTTCGCGCCTATGCTATGAAGCTTCTCGGCGAAGAGCTCCCTGTCTTCGGTCAGCCTAATCGCCTCCACCGAAGTTCCCAGCACCTCCACCCCGTACTTGTAGAGAATCCCCTCGTCATGGAGCTGGATGCCGCAGTTGAGGGCCGTCTGGCCGCCGAAGGCCAGGAGAATCCCGTCCGGGCGTTCCTTCTCGATCACCTTCCGGACGAACTCGGGAGTCACCGGAAGGAAATAGGTGGCGTCCGCCATGCCCTCGCTGGTCTGAATGGTGGCGATATTCGGATTGATGAGGACTGACTTGACTCCTTCTTCCCTCAAGGCCTTGAGCGCCTGGGAGCCGGAGTAGTCGAATTCTCCCGCCTGGCCGATTTTCAGGCCTCCTGAACCGAGAACCAGGACTTTTTCCGGTTTTTTCATGCTTTTCTCCGATGGCTGGCCTGCTCAGCGGCCTGGGCGATGAAGGCTTCCAGGAGGAACTGGGTGTCCCGGGGGCCTGGACAGCCTTCGGGGTGGAACTGGACGGCGCTGAAGGCTTTTCGCTGGGAGCGTAGGCCTTCGATCGTGCTGTCGTTGGCGTTGACGAACCAGGGAGACCAGCCGTGGGGAATGCTCTCTTCCCTGACCGCGTAGCCGTGGTTTTGGCTGGTCATGAAGCATCGTTTGCTTCCCACTTCCAGGGCCGGCTGGTTCTGCCCCCTGTGACCGTAAGGCAGCTTGTAGGTATCGGCGCCGGCGGCTAGCGCGAGTATCTGGTTTCCCAGGCAGATGCCGAAGATGGGGGTGTCGCCCTGGAGAGCGCGCCGCAGGGAGGCGATGGTCTTCGTGCAGGCCTTGGGATCCCCCGGGCCGTTGGAGATGAAAATTCCGTCGCAGTCGACGCCCTTGAGATCGGAATCCCAGGGCAGGCGGAGAATGTTCGCTCCGGAGGCCAGCATGATCCTGAGTATATTGGCTTTGACCCCGCAGTCGATCAGCGCGATGGTGGGGCCGGCGGGATTGGTCTTGTACAGTTTGGGTGCGGCGCAGGAGACTTCGGCGACTGGGTGCGTCTCCTCAGCACCCAGGCTCTCGGCGGCGCCATCGTCCGGAACTTGGTTTTTTACGGCCGTTGGGCTGTCCACGACAATTCTTCCCTTCATGACGCCTCGCTCCCGGAGCGCCTGGGTCAGGGCTCTGGTATCGATTCCGGCGATTCCGGGAATCCCCTCATCCTCCATCCAAGACGAAAGGCTTCGTTTGGCGCTGAAATGGCTTGGCTCCTCGCTGAGCTCCGCGATAACCAGGCCGGAGACCTGTATCTTTTCGGACTCGAAATCCAGAGGTATGCCGTAGCGGTCGAACTTCAGCGCCGGAACCCCATAGTTGCCCACCAGGGGATAGGTGAGGACGAGAATTTGACCTCTGTAGGAAGGATCGGTGAGGGACTGGGGATACCCGACCATTCCGGTGGAAAAGACGACTTCCCCCGAAGAAGCAAGCAAGGCGCCGAACGCCTGGCCCCTGAATTCGCTGCCATCTTCCAGAATAAGCGCCGCCGCGCGCTTGGTGGATCCCATGGTATCTCCTTAGGGCAGGACTATCGTCATGCTGGCCTTCTTTCGCTTCCCAAGCCAAGGCTCGGGTTTATGCTGCGCCTCCGGGCGTATGGCAAGGCGGCACTCGGGCTGTATGGCGAATTTTGAATAAAGTAGCCTTCGGGGCGGTTTTATTCAAGTGGATTATCCGCTTTTTCGGGATTTTTTTGCATATTTGTTGCATATTTATTCAGCGATATCAAAGAATTCCTTCCAAAATTACATCGCCTGGACCTTTTGATATCCAGGAAGCCTACCTTATCAGGTCGGCCAGTCCCGCGCCGCTGAGCGCTCGCAGGTCCGCGGGCGAGAGGAGCATCTGGAGCCCCCGGCGCCCGGCGCTCACTGAAATCCAGTCGAATAGCGAGGATGTCTCGTCCAGGAAAGTCGGCAACTTTTTCTTCATGCCCAGGGGCGAACAGCCTCCCCTTTGGTAGCCGGTCAAAGGTTCCAGGTCCTTGAGCGGCAGCAGACCGCAGGATTTGTCCCCTATCGCCGCGGCGGCCTTCTTGAAATCTATTTCCCAGGAGCCTGGTATTACGCAGACGAAGGGGCCTTTCCGTTCGCCTACCAGGACGATGGTTTTGAAAACGCGGTCCGGATCGATGTTGAGCAGTTTTGCCGCGTGGGCAGCCGAAAGGTCTTCGTCCACTTCATAACTGAGCAGGGTAAAGCGGAGGCCTTGGCTTTCCGCAAGCCGTACCGCGTTGGTTTTTTCTGGATTCTTGCTCATATCGCCCCATTTAGGACGGGGCTTTCAGCCAGGCCATATTTTTTCAGGAGTCGCTCATAGTCTTCAGGGCTGTCGATGTCTTCGAATATTCCTTCGCAGGTCGTTTCCACCCAGGCTTGTTCAAGCTCGCGGACGACTTTTTTAAGGCTCTCCCCCTCCCCGGCCTCCAGAAGTTCCTTCGTGAAGGTAAAGGGAAAGAAAACCGGATGTCCTTTTTTCCCTCTCATCGAAGGGAACAGCAAGGCAGGGGGGAAGCCGGCGGCCTTGCGCGCCGCCGCCGCATCTCCCAGCGACCTGTAGACGCCGGGTTCGACGAAGGGCATATCCGCGTGGGCCAGGAAGAAACCCTCGGGATTTTTCGCCAAGGCCTTGATCCCTGCCTTGAGCGATCCGACTCGACCTTCAGCCCACCTAGGATTATGCGTGAAAATAAACCTTTCTCCGGAAAGGCCTTGAGCCTCGAGGCTTTCTCGCAGCGACTCGCCGTCCTTCCCAGTCACGACGATGACCGGATCGCAGAATTCGATGGCCGCCCGGGTCGCCCGGGCGGCGATGGTTCTCCCGCCTAAGGGAAGCAGCAGCTTGGAAAAGCCCCCCATCCGCAGCCCCGCCCCGGCGGCAAGGAGAATGCAGGGATAGGACGGCGCCCTATTTCGCCCTTCCATCATTAGATCCCGATCGAAGCTGGGCCAGTCTCTGACTTGAAGCGAGCCTCAAGCGACTAATTTCTTCCCTCGTCCTCGTAGGAGCCGGTCCGCCGGTTTGGCCTCTCCGGGCGACACAGGCTTCGGGCTTCAGGTAGGTTTGGAGTTCCAGCCACGAAACGCCGGGCAGGGCGAAGACATCGCTTGCCGCCTCGGCTTCCTGGACGCTGAGTTGCCCCAGCCGCAGATCCTGGGCCAGACAGCGCTGCACCAGCGCCTTCGCCGCCTGGTAGGCGGTCCTGAAAGGGACGCCCTTCAGGACCAGGTATTCGGCCACGTCGGTGGCTTCGAGAAATCCTTCATCCAAGGCCTTCCGCATCCTGTCCTTACGCGGCTCGAGAGCGCCTACCAGTGCCGAGAACGCTTTCAGGGAAGCTATCGTGGTAGCCTCCACGTCGAAAAACAATTCCTTGTCTTCCTGCAGGTCGCGATTATAGGCGTAGGCAAGGCCTTTCTGTAGCACCAGAAGGGCTTGGAGATTGCCGAAAACCCTGGCGCTCTTTCCGCGGATGAGCTCCGCCGGGTCGGGGTTGCGCTTTTGAGGCATTATGGACGAGCCCGTGCTGGCCGAGTCGCCGACCCTCACGAAGCCGTATTCGCTGGACGCCCAGAGAGCTATGTCCTCGCAAGCTCTCGATAAGTGGACCATCAGGCTGGCGCAGGCGGAAGCGTACTCCACGCATGCATCCCTATCCGCCACTGCGTCCATGGTATTGCGCGAGGGACGGGCGAATCCCAGAGCCGCAGCTGTCTTCTCCCTATTTATCGGCAGTCCTGAACCCGCCAGGGCTCCCGAGCCCAAGGCGCATTCGTCCGCCCTTGCCCGCCCGTCCCTGAAGCGGGAGGCATCGCGCTCCAAGGCCGCGCCCCAGGCCAATAGATGATGGGCCATGGTTATGGGCTGGGCCCGTTGAAGATGGGTATAGCCGGGCATCAGGCTCTCGGTATGATCTTTGGCCAGCCTGAGTATCGCCTCGATGGCGGAAAGCGTCGCAGCCTCGGTCCGGTCGAAGGCCTTGACGACGTAAAGCCTGAAGGCGGTGGCCACCTGGTCGTTCCTGCTTCTGGCGGCGTGGACGGCCTTTCCAGCTTCGCCCAGGCGTCTGGTGAGCTCGGCCTCGATAAAACTATGGATATCCTCGCTCTCCGGATCCGGGGAGAGCTTGCCCGAGGCGGCCTCATCCCTCATCGCCTTCAGACAGCCCACGATAGCCAGAGAATCCTTCTCGCTTAAAATGCCCTGCGCTCCCAGCATGGCCGCATGGGCGATCGAACCTTGCAGATCCTCGTCCAGCAGCTTCGTATCGATCGATAAGGAAGATAGAAATGTCTCGACCTCCGGGGCGAGTCCCCCGGCTGCCGCTCCGCCCTGCCATAATTTTGCCATCGTTAAACCTCTTTGCCCATGATAAAGAGAGGCGCCGCAGCCCGTCCAGGGCTGCGGCGCCTCTCCAGAAACATAGCGCCGTCGGAATTTTCCCAAAGACCGATGCGTCCTTGAAAAACCTCGGGCAAAAATCCAGGCCTTCAATCTCCCGCGGGAGCCGTATATCCCGAAGTCCCCGGTTTCAGCACATCGGGGCCTGATGCGCTGCCGTCCTTGGCGATCCGGGCTTCGAGCCTGGCCCTCACCTTGGTGGGAAGGCCGAAGAGATTGATAAAGCCCGTGGAGTCCTTGTGGGAAAACAGCTGGCCGGTTGTGAAGCTGGCCAGGCTGGCGTCGTAGAGCGAATAGGGCGAGCTGGCGCCGGCGTGGATGATCGAGCCCTTGAACAGCTTGAGGGTCACTGTACCCGTCACCACTTCCTGGGTGGAGTCGACGAAGGCGCAGAGAGCCCTGCAGAGGGGCGAGAACCATTCGCCCTCGTAGAGTATCTCCGCGAAGCGCTGTGCGGCCGTGAGCTTGAAGGAGAGCGTCTTCTTGTCCAGGCAAAGCTGCTCCAGCTTGTCGTGGGCTTCCATGATTATGGCGCCGCCCGGGGTTTCGTAGACGCCTCGGGACTTCATGCCCACCACCCTGTTCTCCACCATGTCAACGATGCCCACGCCGTGGGCGCCGCCTAACTTGTTTAAGGCGCGGACCAGGGCGACCGGATTCAGCCGCTTGCCGTTCACCGAGACTGGCACTCCCTTCTCGAAGCCGAGAGTCACGTATTCCGCCTTGTCCGGCGCCTTCTCCGGGGGCACGGACATTTTCAGCATTCCCTCCAGCCTGGGTTCGTTGGCCGGATCCTCGAGATCCAGCCCCTCGTGGCTGATGTGCCAGAGATTGTCGTCCCGTGAGTAGGAATCGGACTTCTTCATGGGGACGGGGATATTGCGCTTCTCGAGATACTCGATTTCTTCTTCCCGGCTCTGGATGTCCCAGATCCTCCAGGGAGCTATCACTTCCATCTCAGGGGCGAAGGCCTTTACCCCCAGCTCGAATCGCACCTGGTCGTTGCCCTTGCCCGTGCAGCCGTGGGCCACGGCGTGGGCGCCCTCGGCCAGGGCTACCTCGGCGAGTCCCTTCGCAAGAAGCGGACGGGCTGCGGAGGTTCCAAGAAGGTATTTCTTCTCGTAAGGGCTGCCGGCTTTAACGAGCGCCCAAAGATATTCGGATACGAATTCCTGTTTCTGGTCCAGGCGGATGAATTTCTGGGCTCCCGACGAGAGTGCCCGCTTTTCCATGGCCGCCCAATCGGCTTCCTGTCCCACGTCGCCGCATACAGCGACGACCTCGCAGTCGTAGTTCTCCTTGAGCCAGGGCACTATCACCGTCGTATCCAGGCCGCCCGAATAGGCTAATACTATCTTCTTCTTCATGGCGGGGAGTTTATGCATATTCTATGAATATTTCAAGGGGTTATCGACCATTGTCTGCATATTTATGCGATAGGGGAAGAATCAGCAAGGCTAGTACGATGAGCGCCG
>CAYVOD010000017.1:10944-17940 GCA_964453055.1 uncultured Treponema sp.
GAGCGCCGTGTTCACGGAACCTATGCGTTCGAGGCCCGAAAAAAAGGCCCATACGGCGAGCACCGTCGAAACCAGCACGATAGCGATCAACGCGAATAATCCGCCGATGTCCCCTGGAGGCTCGAAGCCGCCGACCGCCACCGAAGCGCCGAAGACCAGGGAGGCCGACAGCATGATCACGAAGGACGATTGAATAACCATCCCCTTTTTAATGATCCTGGACCCGCTCACGATATAGACCGAATAGATCAATGCCGCAGCCAGGGCTAGGAGAACGCCCTTCATGTTCCCCGATCCTCCGAAGCCTACGATGAGAACGCTTCCCGCCAGCGCTAAGATGATGGCGACGAGTTTCCAGAAACTCAATTTCTCTTTGAGGAAGACTATGGAGATTAGGGCTACTAAGGCTGGATACACATACAATATTAGGGCCACCAGGCTGGCCGAGGAATGATTCAGGGCGCTGAAATAGCAGAAGGACTGCCCGGCGTATCCCAGGGCGCCCATTCCCGCGTAAAGAAGCAGGGTTTTTAAATCAGGAAGTCTTTGGCGTTTCAGCCCCATGAGGATTAACATGAAGACAGCGCCGAAGGCAAATCGCAGGAATAGCAGCGTAGCCGTTCCCACCCCCGAGGCGAAGGCGAACTTCGCCAGTATCGGCATGAAACCGAAACAGAGGGCTGAGAGAGCGACCAATAAAAATCCCTTTAGGTTTTGCATGTATGGGGCCTTATATAAAGCGGCCGGCCGGGAAAATCCCGGCCGGCCGGCTTTATCAGACAACCGGAAGTCTTGGCTTTACTTCCAATTGGCCAGGTCCAATTCTTTTTCGCTCTTCGCGACGATGGCCGAGCCGACGATATCGCCGGTGATGTTGATGCTAGTTCTGCCCATATCCAGGAGAGCGTCGATGCCCAGGATCATGGCATACGCGGCGGCTACATCGGAACCCTCGGTCACCTTGAGGCCGATGGACTCGAGAACCATTAGCAGCATGATGGCGCCAGCTCCGGGAACGCCCGCCGTACCGATCGAGGCGAGGGTCGCCGTAAGGACGACCATGCCCTGCTGACCCATAGTGAGGGGACGGCCGATCGCGTTTGCGATGAATATAGCGCATACGCCCAGGTAGATGGCTGTGCCGTCCATGTTGATCGTGGCGCCGAGCGGCAGGGTGAAGGAGCATATCTTCCTGGGGATGCCCAGCTTCTCTTCGGCGCAGCGCATGGTTACGGGAAGCGTGGCATTGGACGAACGAGTGACGAAGGCCGTAAGCATCGCCTCGTTCGCTCCTTTGAGGAATTTCCAGAGGCCGAGCCTGAACACGGCCAAGAAACCGCCGTAGACCGCGACGACCTGAACGATCAAGCCAAGATATACGGCCAATGTGACGATAAGAAGCGGCCCGATGGCTTTCGCTCCCTGTTGGGCGAAAACCTGGGCTATCAGGACGAAGACGCCGATGGGAGCATACTGCATTATGCCGGTCACGACCTTGTAGATGGTCTCGGCGCCCGCGTTGATCACGTCGAGGAGTACCTGGCCGCTTTTAGCGAGGGTTTTGTTCTCCGAATCCTTGATGTAGGAGAGCGATACGCCGAATACGACGGCGAAGAATATTATCGGCAGAACGTCGCCTTTAGCCAGCGAGTCGATAGGATTGGTCGGCACGATGTTGAGAATGATCTGGGAGACCGTGGGCACGGCGGCAGCCTTGCCCTGCACCGCGGCTGTGCCCACGACGTTGAAGCCGGCTCCCGGTTGGAGAATATTCGCGAAGACCAAGCCGATGACAACGGCGAGGGCGCTCGTGAAAAGATAATACACCATGATCTTGATGCCGATCCTGCCCAGTCGCCCGGGATCGATGCTCGCCGCTCCCGCGATGAGCGAGAAGAGGATGACAGGCACGATCATCATTTTCAACAGTCTGATGAAAAGATCGCCGAAGAATTTGCTGTTATCAACGAACGACTTAACAGCGTCGGGGAAGAACCCGAGGATAATACCCACGATCGCGCCTAGGACGAGACCGATGAGTATGCGCACGAGCAGGTTGGTCTTGAAGTACCAACCTAAAAACCCGCGCTTCTCTTGCTTTTCAGCCATCTTCATTCCTCCTTAGGAACATGCTCGAAAATCTCGCCTCGCAAGGCGACATCGCGACCGAGCGGGCGACGACCAATGGCAATCATACTCCCAAACCACGGCAAACGCAAATATTTTTATTCTCCAAGTGAACCTTTGTATCGCCTGATGTTTGCCTCATTTGCCGATCTCTCTCGTCAAGCGACTACTTTACATATCCATGGAGAACGATGCAGGATCATCCTATGAAAACCATAGGCATTTTAGGCGGTATGGGACCCGAGGCGACGGTGGAATTTTTCAGGACCGTCTTGAGCCACGATCCGGCGGAACGCGACCAAGACCATCTTCATATAATCGTTGAATGCGATCCAACCATACCGGACAGGACGGCCCACATACTCGGCAAGGGCGCCGATCCACTGCCCGCCATGCTCGCTTCCGCCCAGCGGCTTAGCGCCGCCGGGGCCGATATCGTCGGGATTCCCTGCATGACTGCCCATAATTTTCTGCCGAGAATAAAAAAGACATCCGGACTCCGTTTCGTTTCCGCCCTCGAAACCATGGAAGAGACGTTGCGCGACAGCTATCCGGAAGTTCGCTCCCTCGGAATCCTCGCCACCGCCGGCACGAAGGCCGCCAGGCTTTACGAGTCTGCGCTTTTGCGTTATGCGATTCTATGGCCGAGCGAAGAAGATCAAAAGAGCTTGGTAATGGAGGCCATTTACGGCAAGGAAGGCATTAAGGCGGGCAATCGCGGAGAAGTTCCCAAGGCGCTCTTAAAACAAGCCGCGCTGTCGCTCATCCGGGGCGGCGCTCAGGCTATCGTCGCCGGCTGCACCGAGGTGCCCCTCGCGCTTTCGCAGTCCGACATCGACGTTCCCCTGCTCGATCCCATGCAAATGCTGGCCGCCGCCCTGGTGCGCGAGGCGAGGAACGCTTAACCCTCCAGATCCGTGCCCTGGCCCACCCTCTGTTTCTCCCTCAGGTTTTTCAGGAAATTCTCGAAGGCTTTCCTGGCCATGTCCTTGCAGCCGAGCCCGAACGCCAAGCCCGCCCCTAGGGCGATGGCCGCGAAAAATATTATGAAGATGGTGCTTATGATCGTCTGTCCCAAACCGAGCTGGTCGAGGGCCATGGTCGCTACGATAAAATAGCCAAGGTACTTTATCATTCTTCCGATGAGGTCGGGGCTGTGGACCGCGGCGTTGCGCGCTATCGTCACGATAAAATTGGAAAGGAAGGTGACGACGACCAAGCCTATGATCACGGTTATGAAGGTGGCCAGGAGGTTGGGAAGCGCCGAGCGCATCCATGCCGAGAGGGAGTTGGCCGCCCCCTTGTCCAGGTGCGCGACGGTATTGGACAGCACGAGGATCATGACGGACCAATAGAGCAAATACGCCACCAGCCGGGACGGGGAGTGATGAACGTTGCCCTTTCGCAGGAAACTCGCGATGCCCGTCTTTTCGCTCAAGCGGTCGAAGCGCAGCAAGCCAAGCAGCTTGGGCACGAGCAGGCGCACGAGCATGGCCATGATCCAGCCGATGACGAAGGTGAGAAGCGCTCCCGCGATGGGCGGCAGATCCCGGGAAAACGATCTTAGCGAATCTATTATAGAATTTATTTCCATCAATGCCTCCTCATTTTTCTTTCCGGCGCCATTCAGGCTATACCGTCGGTGACCAGCCTATGGATCTGTTCAACGCTCATCCCCTCTATTCCGAGGCTCCGCACCGTTCTTCCTGTGCTTCTGTAATCCTGCTCGCCCATCATCTGGGCGAGATCGATCACCAAGTCGATAGCCGGCGTGGGGACAGACAGCATCAGTCCGATGGAAGCCATGGGCACCAGGCTCATGGGCACATCCTCCCATATATACCGATGCTGGATGGTCGAAGGGGCCTTTATTCCCGAATAGCCCGTGGTCGCCCGGATCGCGTCGCAGAGGGTTTCTCCCGGCGAATCATAGCTGAGATAGAGCCATTCCCTGGCCGAGACCGTGCGCACGCCCAGGGCCTGTGCCAGCGCCAGCCTCTCGTCATCCACCCGTTGCAGCACCTTGGCCACCGCCGGAGATACTCCTTGGATGTAGTACTCGAAATTGCCCTGAGTGGACTCTATCCATCCTGCGTTCAGCAAAGTGAGAGCCGGGTGGAATATGGCGCCGATATTCTCCAGGCTCGTCGCCAGGACATTGCTTCCCGCGCTGAACTGGGGAAAGGCCTGGTTGAGCACTCCCTGGGCGTCGGGGGTCATATGGGAAGGCAAGGCGCTCACCGGAACGCCGTTCTTCACCCTGAAAATATGCCCCCTGTGTCTGTTTATCATCCGGGATGCGTAGATGAAGGTCTGGGCTTCCACGATCACCGGCCGCTGGTCGGTGCCCGACCGTCTTAAAGCTTCCCTGAACTCCAGCGCCCCGCCGGTTCGCCCAGGATTGAGCACGACGATCTGTCCGTCCTTGAGAAAGGGCGCCATGAGTTCGGCCAAGGGGAGATGGGCGGTGGAGGGAGTGACGATCATTATCACGTCGGCCCCTTCCACGGCGGTCCGGATCGAGGAGGTCGCGGTCTTCACGGGGCCGAAGCCTTCCACCGCCCCCTCGAGGTCGACCCCGCCGTACCAGCGCACGGCGTTAAGATGTTCGTCGGTCCTATTGTAGAGCCTGACCTCGAACCCCATGTACCCGAGGTGCCCGGCCATAGCCAGGCCTCCGTTTCCGGCGCCGGCGACGCACCAAACGGCCTGCTTGCCCCTCGCCTTCGCCTGCTTGAGTATTTCCCTCACCTCGTTCCAGTCTCTAGACTTTGCCATGATAGCCTCCTGGATTGGCAGCCAGGGCGATATTTTCTCGTATTGTTTCGATTCTCCTTTCGACAGGGAGGGGGCTCCCCTTCTCGTCGAGAGCCTTAACCCCGCCCTGCACCAAGCCCGTAGGAATATCGGCATTGGGGAATTCATCTTTCAGGTTAGTGAGCCAGGGCAGGGGGAAAACGCCCAATTTCAGCATCTCGTACAGACCTCGTGGCGTATAGGTATCGGGGATAAGGGTTTCGATGGCTCCGATCATGGCCTTGGCCTGGCGATACAACTCTTCTTCCCTTGCCGCGAGCTCCTCGTTCTTCCCCATATCGTCCAACGCGCCCCGCGCCCTTAGCCGGCGATACTCCTCCAGAGCGTAAAGGCTTATCTTGATGCTCTCCTCCATCACCTCGGGATCCGCCAGCCTAAAGGCCTCGGAATAGCTCACCACGTGGATGATCTGGGGACTGCTTGAGTCCCCGGGCTCGATATCGTCCATCATGGCGGTGACAGCCGCGAGCTGGGCCTTTGCTTTTTCGGCGTCGGGCGAGAAATAGTCCAGCCCGCCCCGAGGCTGTAGATAGACCTTGAAGCCGGGTCCCTCCAGCTTTCTCACCAGGCGGAGCAATACCCTGGCTTTGGCAAGATCCTGGATCCCCCACAAGTATTTCGGCGTATTCAGCATGACCTGGAGAACCAGGAACCCGATGCCCTGGAGCTTGGCCGCCTTGGCGGCCACATAACCCGAAATCACGTAGCCCAAATCGTCCGTGCCGCGGAAAGCGAAGTGGTGGGGAACGTTCGGCTCGAAGGGTTTGCCCGTGGATGCTATGTAGCGTAGTGCGGAAAAATGTTCCCCAAGATTGTCGAGGACGGCGTTGGGTCCCCGCCCGTCCAATTGGCAAAACCACCAGAGCGAAAGCGCGTGCCATGCGATGTCCAGGGTTTTCTCGTTGATCCTGGCCAGGGCCGGAACGTCCTTCGTGCCCGCGTAGGTCCTGACCAGCATCGGGCGAGCAGCCTCCCAGACCGCCTGGAACTCCTCAGGGCTGGATATGGGCACGCCGCCGCCGTTGCTCTTGCCTTCCCAGCTCTCCCCAAAATTGGATTGAGTCAGCTGGGAGCTGCCGATGGATAGAACGTCCAGGTATCCTCCGGACGCGAGCCGCCTAGTCCAGTCCAGGAAAAGTTTGACAGCCTCGCGGCGGTCGTTCAGGTAGGGGCCCGCATGCACCCTCGTGAGCGGGGGCAGCCCGCGCTCCCGCCCGTGCGCGATCCTGTCTACGAGCCTGTCCCCTCTGACGCCGAAATTTTTATACCCCGACCTGTCCGGAGGTTTCACGCTCTGGTACGCGCCGCTCGCTACCAGCGACCGGCCGAAGGCCATGCGCGCATTGTCGTACTTGAGACCTTCGGACATTGAGGTGGGCATGAGTTCCTGGGGTATGCCCAGCTTTTTCATGGTTTCGTGGGGAGTCTCGTCCCCCGAGAAGACTTCGGCGGTATCGGGGAATCGCTCCAGCACGGCCTGGCAGGCCTCCGGAAGACCGGCGAAAAAAACGCCCCGCAGTGTTCCGCCGTCTTTCGCCAGAAGCTTCTCCCTCGACAGGAACTCCCGCAAAGCCGCGTAGGTTCGAAGCGCGTCCTCGGGATCGAGCCTGTAACTTAGGCCTAAGAGACTTATGCCCCTATTGCTGATCCAGGCTCGGAGGAGCCTTCCTCCCCCTCCCCTGCCTAAGGCTTCCAGGTCATGGCTGAGCTCCTGGTCTGCGATCCAGAAGGACAGGCCGCATTGTTGCAGAATCTGGGAAAATGAAATTATTCCGAGTGTGTGAACGTCTATGGAAGGGTGGAGCAAGCCGAATACGTCGGCTCCGTCGATTTTGAACATATCAGCTTCTCCTTATCCTAGGTATAGTTTATTTTGCCCTCCCACCCTCTCCTTTTGAGTACTATGTCGTAGAATAGAAAATACCACGCAACCAGCCCGGTCGGCAGCAAAAATGGAAAAATATTTTTTAAAGCGGCGAATTTCGCGCCGTGAGCGCCCTGCTTAGACAGCCTTCGCCGCGGGAGTCCCGGCCGCGGTGGCGCCGGCTGCCG
>CAYVOD010000017.1:18040-27576 GCA_964453055.1 uncultured Treponema sp.
CTTCGCTTCGCCCTTGGGCTCGGAGGGGGACTTGGAGATACCTGTGGCTCCCACGGTCGATTTTCTGGAATCGTTGATATAGAAGCCGCTGCCTTTGAAAATGATGCCGCTGCCTCCCCCTATCATGCGGCGCACCCGGCCGCCGCACTGGGGACAGATCTTGACCGGGTCATCGGACATGGCCTGGAACTTTTCGAAGTTGTAATGGCAGTCACGGCACTCATATTCATATGTAGGCATTTCTGCTACCTCGGTTCGTGTAGAAAATGGAGTTGGTTCGTTCGCAAATCAATATAATAAAAATGCGCCCGGAAGGTAAAGTGGGGTTGCTTTGGTCCGTGTCCGCCTGTTTCAGCGAATCACGCCCAGGCGCCTTCCTACCTTTGTGAAGGCAGCGATGGCGGAATCGATATGGGATGCCTCGTGGGCCGCCGATATCTGGACCCTAATGCGGGCCTTGCCCCGGGGAACCACCGGATATGAGAAGCCGATCACGTAAATTCCTTCGCCGAGAAGTTCGTCCGCCATCCTGTGGGCGAGTTTTTCTTCATAGAGCATCACCGGGCAGATTGGGTGGACTCCTGGCCGAATATCGAAGCCCGCCTCGGACATGGCCGTTCTGAATCGGAAGGTGTTGGCTTCCAGCCTATCCCTGAGCGCCGTGGAAGCGCCGAGCATTTCCAGAACCTTCAGCGTGCCCCCCACTATCGAGGGCGCGAGGGTATTGGAGAAGAGATAAGGCCTGGCTTTCTGGCGGAGGTATTCGACGATTTCCCTCCGGGAAGCTATGACTCCGCCTGAACCGCCGCCCAAGGCCTTGCCGAAGGTGGTGGTGATGATATCAACCCTGCCCGGCACCCCGCAGTGCTCCCAGGTTCCCCTACCCTGGGCGCCCATGAAGCCTGTGGCGTGGGAATCGTCCACGAGGACCAGGGCGTCGTAGCGTTCGGCGAGGTCGCAGATGGATTTGAGGTCGGCTATATCCCCGTCCATGGAAAAGACGCCGTCGGTGGCGACTAGGCGCAGCCTGGCTCCGGCGGCTTCCTTGAGGCAGCGCTCCAGGCCCTTGGATTCCCTGCCAGTCTCGGGATCCCGTTCCAGGCTGTCCCCCATGATGCCATGGGCGTAGACCCAGCGTTTAGCCTTGCAAAGCCTGACCCCGTCGATGAGCGAGGCGTGGTTGAGGCTGTCGGATATTATGGCGCAGTCCTCGTCCAGGAGCGGCTCGAAAACGGCGCCGTTGGCGTCGAAGCAGGAAGAAAAGAGGATCGCGTCCTCCATGCCCAGAAATTCCGCCGTCTTTCTTTCCAGTTCTTTGTGGGGCTCCTGGGTTCCGCAGATGAAGCGCACCGACGCGAGGCCGTAGCCCCAGGTGTTCATCGCCTTGATGGCGGCGTCCCTGATTTCGGCGCTATTGGCCAGGCCAAGGTAATTGTTCGCGCAGAAGTTGAGGACCTCCTTTCCGTCGGAAACCCGGATAAGGCTGCCCTGGGGCCCCGAGAGCACGCGTTCGTCCTTATAGAGACCCTCCGCCCGTATCGCCGCGAGTTTTTCTCCGAGTTCGGAACGAATGGAACCGTACATGCTTTCCTCCTGCTTAAGGGCGCCGATCGCCCGCGACGCGCCGCTTAGGCGGGCGGCCGAGGCGGCCGCTTAGGCGCGAGGCCTGGCGCGGAAGAATCCCAGGACGCTGCCCGCCAAGCCGCCCGCGATATGGGCGAATTGCGAGATGTTGTCCTGCTTCGCCAGGGCATCCCAGATCTGGCCGCCCAGGTACACGATCATCACGAGTATGAAGCTTAAGGGAATCTCTCCCTTTTTGTAATTAGTTATGGAAGCGAGTATTATCATCATGAAAACGATGCCTGAAGCTCCCAGGAGCACCGTTCCGGGGAAGAGCAGGACATTCATAAGCCCCGTCACGGCAGCGGTCACCGCTATGCTGAGCAGAAGGAAGCCCGATCCATAGGCCGCCTCGAGAAGCGGGCCTACCAGGAGGATCATCGTAAAGTTGGCCATGTAATGCTGGACCGAGGCATGGCCAAAAATATAGGTGAAGAGTTTTATATAGTCCTGGAATACGTTCGGCCGGAAGGGCGAAGGAGTGGAAAACCACAAGGCCGTCAGGGATGGCATGACCGTGATGGACAGGATGAGGACCAAGGCCGAGGCGAACGCGAAGGTCAGGGTTACCGGAGCGTTATAACGGATCTTCATAAGCTATCCTCCCCGCCGGGATCGAGGCCGGCGCGCAAATTTTCGCTCAAAGGTCGAGGGCGAGCGATACCGGGCAATGGTCGGAACCCATCACCTCGGATTGGATGCCGGCCTCGGCCAAGGCGGGCAGAAACTCGGGATCGATGCAGTGGTAGTCCAGGCGCCAGCCCACGTTGTTTAATCTCGCCGAGGGCACGCGGTAGGTCCACCAGCTGTAATGTCCCGGCTCGGGGCAAAGGTGGCGGAAGCTGTCCACGTAACCCCTCGAGGTAAAGCCGTCCATCCAGGCTCTTTCCTCGGGCAGGTAGCCGGGATTGCCCTCGTTCTGCTCGGGCCTGGCCAGGTCGATAGGCTTGTGGGCGATGTTGTAGTCGCCGGCCAGCACCAGGTGCCTGCCCTTGGCTCGCAGCGAATCGCAGTACTCCAGCATGGCCGCGCAGAAGCGAAGCTTGTAGTCCAGCCTCGCGCCCATGTCCTGGCTGTTGGGGAAGTAGGCGGAAATCAAAATAAAATCGTCAAAATCTGCTATCACCGTGCGGCCTTCGTCGTCGAATTCGGGCACTCCGAGGCTGCCTACCCAGCTCGCTTCCCTGCGGGAAAAGATGGCTGTGCCGGAGTAGCCCTTCCGCTTGGCGCTGGACCAATACGCTTTATACGGCTTCCCCTGGCCGTCAACGGGATTGAGAAGCTCGGCGGCGAGCTGGTCCGGATTGGCCTTGGTTTCCTGCAGGCAGACGAAATCCGCGTCCTGGGCTGAGAGCCAGTCCGAGAAACCCTTGCCCGCGCAAGCCCTAAGTCCGTTCACGTTCCAGGAAAGCAGTGTCTTCATGAATCATCCTTGTCCGTTCAAGACCCGAGAATGGAGTCTATGAGGCCTTTTAACGCCGGATCGATGCCGGCCGGGCTTTCCGATTCCGATACATCGATCTGGAAAACGCCGTCCTTGAAAACGATGGGCCCGTGCTCGTCAGGCAGGGGGATCTCTTCATCCTCCGCAGAGAGTTCGCGTATCGCCTCCCCCAGGGTGCCGGTCTTGAGTGAGCCCGGAGGCCCCAGAAAAGCCCCGGCCTTGGATTCGCGGAACGCCGAAGCCTTGTAGCGGCGTGGTCCAAGGAAAAAATGGGAGTCTGCGCCCGACTGTTCGATTCTCATGGTATGCGAAATACGATAGCGTAAAACCGCGCTTCACGCCAGAGGCGTTTTGCGTTCGGCGCCGGGAAGCCTCGGTGTCGCAAGCCCTTCCGAGATGCTATACTCCCGATGTGAAGCTCCGATACTCCCTGTTTCTTCTTCTTGTTCTGCTCATCTCACCTCCGCCGGCCCTCGCCCAAGCCTTGCGATCATGGGAAAAAGCCGGGCATATCCGCACCGAGCGCTTCGATATTTTCTACTCATCCTCCCTGGCCGGAGAAGCCCAAAGGCTATCGGGCTTTGCCGATGAAATACTGGAGCGCCAGGAGAGCATCCTGGGAATAAGGGCTCCGTGGATGCGGCTGCCTGTGCTTCTGTCGGATCGCAACCCCGGCCTGGACGGATATTTCACCGCATTTCCATCCAACAGGATATCGATACAGCTCGCCAAGGCTAAGGTTTCGGACGAGTTTTCCTCCTATGCCGACGAGGTGAAAACAACATTCATCCATGAGCTGAGCCACGCGATCACGATGAACGCCCGTTCGCCCTTCTGGGCCGCCCTCTCCTGGATAATGGGAGACTTCCTCGTACCTCCCGGCTGGATCGTCCCGAAAATGTTTTCCGAAGGCACGGCGGTGTGGCTGGAGAGCATGGATTGGGCCGGCCTGACCGGAGACACCGCTCTGGAGGAGAAAAGGCTCCCCGGCCGGCTCAACGATCCGGCCTTTCTCTGGCCGGCGTACGACGATATAGACCGCGGCGCTTTCCGCGGTCCCTGGGAAGTCTCTGGCCTGGCGGAGTACCCTGGCTCAGGCAGCCTTCCCTATCTCTACGGCGCCCTGTTCGTCGATTACCTGGCCGGACGTTTCGGCCAGGAAATAATCGGCGAGCTCTGGAGGGAGTCTAGCAAGGGAAGCCTTGCGAACGGCTTTGACGGGACCCTCCTGTCCAAGGGAGGTTTCGAGAAAATAAGCGGCAAAAAACTTCCCGATCTTTGGCAGGATTTTCTGAAGAGCCTGGAGACCGTGGAGTCGGGAGCTTTAGGAGAAAGCCCCGGAACGGCGATCGAGAGCTTCGTGTCGGAGCCCTTCCTGTCCGGGAGGATCGGGCCATACTGCGCCGCTGGCACTGATCTGTACTATCTCGATCTTGAACGCTGGGGCTTGTACAGACTTCCGTTGGACCTCGAAGGTCCCGCGAAAAGACTCTTCGCCGCGGACCCTTACCTGGAGCGAGTAAGTCTTTCCCCGAACGGCGATCAACTTCTGCTGGACTGGGTGCGCAGCGACGGCAAGGGCGAGCTGAAGCCCGCCCTGTATGCCTACGACCTTGCGAAGGACAAGCTGGAATTCGCCGGCCCGAGGGAGGAAGCCCCCTATGCCGAGGCTGCGGACAACCTGTCCGTATCGGAATCGAAGCCCTTCTTGCATCATGGACAGGCGGATGTCATCGACGGCTATCGCTACGGCCTCGTCAGGATAGGAACCCGGAGCCTCCCGGCGAGAACCGGCGCCGATGGATCGATGGATGTGCTGGAAAGCCAAATCGAGTCTGTTTCCTCCCTGTTTTTGGCCAGAAATGGCGTTGACGCGGAAGACGGTCTATCGATAGCGATGGAAATACCCCGGCCAGGCGCCGTCCCAGGGCTGGCTCTGCTGGCCGAAAGCAATGGGGAATGGAAGCTCTGGATACAGGATTCGGCCTTTTATGGCGGGCTCGAGCAGCCATTGCCCATCGATTCCCGGCGCCTGGTCTTCAAATCCAGGGATCTCGAAGGCCGGCAGAACCTGAAATTTCTTGAACTCGATAGCGTATTCCTTAATAACGACGGAAGGTATACAGAAGCTTCCTGGATCCCCCTGCAAAGTTATCGCGCGCGAATCGGCGAGGAAGCAGGGCGGGAGGAAAGCCTAAGCCTGGGACAGGAGACTTCCTTTCGGTACATGGGCGAAAGGCTCTTTCCATTGGCTTTAGAGACGAGTCGTTATCCCTATGCCGATCTTGACTCCCTGGGAATACTGTTACAGGGCATGGATATCACGGAACGCCTGGCCTGGACGGCTTCGGCGGGCTGGCATTTCGGCGCGGCCATGCCTGAAACCGCGTTCTCCCTCAGCCTCAACCCGGATACCACGCGTCTAGGGCTGAGCGCCCGGGACTCTTATGGCGAAGACGCCGGCGGAACTGGCTACTACAGAATCCTGGGTCTCGGCCTGGACTACGAATACTACCAGCGCCTTTTGCCCCTGCAGCGAGCTTTATGGACGACGCTTAGCGCCCAGCTCGCCGGCCTGGACGCCAAGCCGGAGCCCCGAAGTTTTATCTCTCCTGATTTGGATTACCTATCCCTCGGCGCCAGCCTCCGGCTGGGGTACTCCGACCAGTATTCCCAGCCTTTCTTTCCCTTCGATCCTAAGGGAGCGCAGGCTTTTCTTGGAGCGGATTACGAGGAGATCCCGGGGTTGGCCAAGGCAATCTCCCTGTCCGGAAGGCTCAGAATATCGTTTATGCGTCCCGCCCTCCGGCTTACGATCCATGGAGCTTACGCATTGCAAAAGCCCTTGGTCTTTTCGCCGGCGGGACGGTTTTTCCAATATTCGGGAGATTTGTATCCTTCGGCGCTCGCGGCTTCCTTTCCATATTACGCGGAATATGCCAGCCTGGATTCCCGCTCTCCCTGGTACGGCTTCGGGGAACTCTCCTTGCGTCTTTTTTCCCTCAAGCCTTGGAGGTTTCTAGGAATCGTAAAAATGCCCTGGCTGCCCTCCTGGACCCTGGGCGGATTAAGCCTTCGGGGGGGCTTTCGGGCGGCGGCGCTGTCCATCGGCCCTTCCCTGGCCTTTCCCTCCTCAGCCTTCGTAAACCTGGAAATGCAGCTAGCGCTGCTGGCCGGACTTGCCGCCGAAGGAAGGCTTGTGCTTGACCTGGAAGCCGCATGGGCTTTCGATGCGCTTCTCGCAGGCGGCGATGCCTTGAGCGCGGGATTTTCCCTGGGGATAAGATTATGAGCAAAAACCAGCACAATGCCGTGGTGGAAGCCGAGGGCAGGCTCACCGCCTCGGTCTGCGCCGAACTCAGGGAAGCCATCCGCTCCGCCGGCTCCGGGGAGATCTTCGCCGTGGGCAGCCTGGATGCCGGCGGCAGGGTGAGCGCGATCGAGGTCGTGGCCCGGGGAAGCTCGGACGCCGTTCCCGCCCTCGGTTCTTATTTTGAAAAAGGCGCGGTCCTGATCCACAACCATCCTTCGGGGAGGCTTCAGCCCTCCGAGGCCGACGTAACCATCGCCGCCGAGGCTGGCGGCTACGGCGTGGGGTCCTACATCGTCGATAACGATCTTCGCTCTCTATTTATAGTCGCCGAGCCAGCCAGGCGCAGGTCCTTGAGGATGCTTGACGAGGGCGGCCTGGCCAGCGCCCTGGACTCGGGCGGCAAACTCGCCCGGGCTATGCCTGATTTCGAGCCGCGCCCCTCCCAGGTGGCGATGACCGCCGACGTAGCCTCGGTCTTCAACCATGGGGGCATACTGGCGGCCGAGGCGGGCACCGGAGTGGGCAAATCATTCGCCTACCTTCTTCCGGCGATAGGCTGGGCCCAGGGCAACGAAGAACGGGTGGTCATTTCGACGGCGACGATCAATCTCCAGGACCAGCTTTTTTCCAAGGACATTCCGGCTGTCTCGTCGATTTTCCGCAAAAAGCCCAAGACCGTGCTGGTCAAGGGCAGGGCCAACTATCTCTGCAAGCGCAGACTTCAGGAAGCTATCCAGGAGGAAGGGCTCTTGCTGGACGAGCGAAGCCCCCTGAAACGGATCGCCGCCTGGGACGAGGCTGGCGCATCCGGCGATAGGGCGACCCTTCCCTTCAGGGTGGACGACCAGACCTGGGCAAGGGTCTGCTCCGAGGCCGAGGCCTGCCTTTCCCTGCGCTGTCCCCACAGGGAAAAGTGCCATGTGATCGCGGTGCGCAAGAACGCGGCGGACGCCCAGATCATCGTGGTCAACCATCACCTGCTCTTCGCCGACATATACTCCCGCAGGCGGAACGCCGGCATCGAGCAGACATCCATACTGCCGGCCTACGGCGCGCTGGTACTGGACGAAGCCCATGCAATCGAGGACAGCGCCACGAGTCTGTTCACCGAAAGTCTTTCGCGCTTCTCCCTTCTGAAAAAACTTTCCCAGCTCTGGCGAAAGAAGGGACGAAACTTTTTCGGCAGCATAGCCAGTCTCGCCGCCTCTCCCTCGGTAGGTTCGGAGCGAATCAAGGCCTTCGAAGCCAGGGCACAGGAAGTACAAGCCTCCATGGCCAGCCTGGAAGCCTCGGCGCTTGGGGCTATCGGAGAGCTGGCGAGCCTGAGGTTGAAGGGAAAGACGCCCGCCGTCGCCGCGGCATTCTGCGAACCGGCAGGAAGGCTTCAGCGCTCAATTCTCGCCTTGACCAAGGATATCGCGGACATGCTGGAAGCCCTCCCGGAGTCCCAGTCCCAGGAACCAGCGGCCTACGAGACCAGAATGGTCGCCAGAAGCCTAAACGAGTCGGCGGATCTATTGGCTCGGCTAAAGGATTTCGACTCGAATCCCGAGAGCGTTTTCTGGATCGAAAAAACGAAGAGCCTGCAAAAGGAAATTTTCATCTATTTCAACGCTACTCCCTTGGAAGTGGCCCCCCTGCTGGAAAAATCGGTCTTCGAGAAGCTGCGTTCGGTGATCTGTACTTCCGCGACCCTGACGGTGGGTGGAAGTTTCGATTTCTGGATGAAGCGGGTGGGAATCGACAAGCGGCGAGAAGACCTGGAAGCCAGTATATACGCTTCCCCCTTCCCCTTCTCCAGCAACGCGGTCCTGGCGGTGGATCCGCGAGCGCCTCACCCCCAGCGACAAAAAAACGCATACAAGGAATATGTCCCCGAGACTGTGCTTAGCCTGCTTCTTGCCTCCCGGGGCCGGGCGCTCGTGCTCTTCACCAGCTACGAAATGCTTGGGGTTAGCTTCGAAAAGGCCAGGCCTGCGTTGGAAGCGCAAGGCATAAGCTGCCTGCGCCAGGGCATGGACGAGCGCTCGAGGCTTCTGGCGATGTTCCGCAACGATGTATCAAGCGTGCTCTTCGCCACCGACTCCTTCTGGGAGGGGGTGGACGCCCCCGGCGAGACCCTGTCCATGGTCGTCCTGACCAAGCTTCCCTTCAAGGTGCCCGACGAACCGGTCCTGCAGGCCAGAGCCGAGGCGGTGGAGAAAGCGGGAGGCAACGCTTTCATGGAGATCAGCGTGCCCGAGGCGATCATCAAGTTCAAGCAAGGTTTCGGAAGGCTTATCAGGCACTCTCAGGACAGGGGCGTCGCGGTGGTGCTGGACCAACGCCTGGCCACCTCCCGCTATGGCTCGCTTTTCATTGAAAGCCTGCCCCGCTGCAAGCTCGTCTCAGGGAGCGTCCAGGTTCTGGAGGGCGAGATTCGCCGCTTCCTGGACGGCTGAACCCTGCCTTTCTATACTAGGGTTTCAGGGAAATGACGAAGGAAAACGATGAAGGAAAACATGCTTGCGCTTTTTGAGCTTAAGAACGCGATTCGCGGCTATGCCTGGGGAAGCCTCGACGGGCTCAGCCTCTACTGCGGAATCGATATTCCCCCCGGGGCGCCCGCCGCCGAATGCTGGATGGGGGCTCATCCGGAGGCTCCATCCAGCGTTCGGTTGGCCAACGGCAGCGCCCTTTCGCTGGGCGAGCTCATCGAGAGACAGCCCGAAAAAACATTAGGCCTTTCAGCGATGCGCAAGACCTCCCGGCTGCCTTTCTTGTTTAAAGCTCTTTCCGCCGCCTCCCCTCTTTCCATACAGGTGCATCCTGGCAAAAGGACAGCCCAAGAGGGTTTCGAGCGCGAGGAGGACTTGGGCATACCGAGGGACTCGCCGCTGCGGACCTATCGCGACGCCAACCACAAACCCGAGCTCGCGCTCGCCCTTTCGCCCTTCAAGGCGTTGTGCGGATTTCGCGCCCTGGAGGAAGTATCCGAACTTTTTGGCCCGACCCTGTCGTCGATGCTCGGGCTAGGCAGAGATAGGGATGCCGGGGAGCCGTCGAAATTCCTCTCCAGGCTCCTCCGGCTTGAGGGCAAGGAAATGCAGGCTCTGCTCCGAGAGGCAGGCGCGAGAGCCCTGCTGCTCTCGGGGAGCGGGGACGGGGCCGCCGGCG
>CAYVOD010000018.1:0-1737 GCA_964453055.1 uncultured Treponema sp.
GCGTTTTCCAGCTCTCGGACATTCCCGGGCCAGGCATAGGAGAGCATGGTCTCCATGGCCGAGTCGGAAAAGCCCCGCAGGGCCTTGTTCGTTTCCCTGGCGGCTTTCTTCAGGAAATGTTCGGCGAGGGCCGGTATGTCCTCTTTTCTTTCCCTCAAAGGGGGAATGTAGATCGGAAGGACGTTGAGCCTGTAATAGAGGTCTGAGCGGAACTCCCCGGAGGAGACCATCGATTCGAGATCCCTATTGGTGGCGGTGACGATCCGCACGTCCACAGAAACGGTTTCCGAAGAACCCAGGCGTTCGAAGGTCTTTTGCTGGAGGACGCGCAACAGCTTGGACTGAAGCCGCAAGGGCATTTCGGCTATTTCGTCCAGGAAAATAGTTCCGCCGTCCGCGACTTCGAAACGGCCTTTCCTGTCCTGATATGCGTCGGTAAAGGCGCCGCGCACGTGGCCGAACAGTTCGCTTTCCAAGAGCGGCTCCGGCAGATTGGCGCAATTGACCCTGACAAAAGGCTTGGCGGCTCGCTTGGAAGCCCTGTGCAGCCTCTCCGCGAAAAGCTCCTTCCCTACCCCGCTCTCGCCCAGGATCAGGACAGAGGCTTCGCTGGGGGCAATTCGATCCACCAGCTCTACCTTTTCGGCCATCGCGGAGGAAGCGTAGACCAGGCTGTGCCATCCAGAGTTAGCCTGGGCCTTCTCGCTCATGTATGAAAGCTCGAGGGAGGTCTTTTCCAGATACCGGGCGTTTTCGACGGCGATCGCCGCCTGGAGCGCGAAAAGCTCGAGCCAGTACTGGTCTTCCTGGAGGAAGTACCTTCCCTTTGTCTTGTTGATTGCCTCGATCACCCCGACAAGGTTCCCCTTCACCTTCATGGGCACGGCGAGGATGGATTTTGTCGGGAAATCGACTTCCTTGGAGATTTCCGGAGAAAAGCGGGGGTCGCTTTCCGGATTGTTGACGATGAGTGATTGCCCTTCCCGTACAACCCAGCCGACGATTCCCTCGTTTGGGTCTATGAGCCGCCCTGTCAGCTCCGCCTTTTTAGGGCCTAGGGCGATCTCGAAACGCAGCTTGCCAGCGACCGGGTCATACAATAAAAGGCTCGCCGCTTCAGCGCCGACGAGCCTGCTCGAGGATTCTATTATCTGGGATACCAAGGCCTTCCCATCGGCGTAGTTCGAATTGATGAGGGCGCAGACCTCGACGAGCAATTCGAACTTCGCCTGATCGATATTCCCTACCATGGCCTTGTCTTTTCCCGGTCAACCTTAGCGCGGAAGGCGATCAGGAATTTTTCTTGGACGTGTCGCGCTCTTTCAACAGATCGCCGATGGTGTAGCCGCCGCCTTCTTCTTCGCTCTGCATGAACTTGGAAATTTCCTCCCTCTGCTGGCGCTGCACTAGGTCGCGGATCGAGAGGCCGAGTTTCTGGCGTTCGGCGCTAAGATCTATGACCACAGCCTTGACCGCCATGCCGACGGAGAACTTCTTCAGGGCGTCGTCCCAAGACTCGTCCCTGTCGGAAGACAGATCCTGCTTCTTGACCAGGCCGTCGATTTCGCCCTGAACGCGTACGAAGACGCCGAAATCAGTCACATTGGAGACCGTGCCTTCGACAATGGAACCAATCCTGAAGGCCTTGGCGAAGGATCTCCAGGGATCCTCGGAAAGCTGCTTGACGCCAAGGCGGATGTTCCGCTCCTCGGGGCTGCTCTCGATGACCACGACCTC
>CAYVOD010000018.1:1837-26565 GCA_964453055.1 uncultured Treponema sp.
GTGACATGGCCCCAGCTCATGTCGTTTATATGCAGAAGACCGTCGAAGCCGCCCAGGTCGATGAAGGCGCCAAAGCTGGTGAAGCTCTTTACCACGCCCTTGACCGTGTCGCCGATCTGAACGCTCTGGAAGAAGGCCTCCCGGCGCTTATCGGTTTCTTCCTCGAGCCACCGGCGGCGATTGAGGATGATGTTAATCTTCTTTTCGGAGTAAAGCCGTTCGAGATAAAAGCTGCTAGAGAGGCCGACGTACTCGGCGCCGTTCTCGATACGCTGGATATCGGCCTTGGACGAGGGAAGGAAGCCCTTGAGCCCGTGACCGAGGTCGACTTCGAATCCGCCCTTCACTTCCTTGTCGATCTTTCCCTCTATGGGCTGATGCTCCTTGAAAGCGTTGGCCACGGCTTTCCAGAAAACTTTTTCCTCGGCCCGCTTCTTGGATACGATCACTTCGCCCGAGTGGGTCTCTTTCTTGACCAATATTACCTTGACATCGTCGCCGACCTTGGGTGGCGCGTCGCCGAACTCGATTAGAGGAATCTTGCCTTCCGATTTGTACCCTACGTCGACGAATACAAAATCCCCAGCGATCTGTACGACTTTGCCGTCGATTAAATCGCCCTCCTCCAGCCCCTCAAAGCTCTTGAGGTACTGCTCCTGCAATTGTGTCTGGAATTCGTCGCGGGAGGGGGCGGCGGCGTCCATTACCACTTCCTTATTCTCCATGTGCTTCCCTTAAATGTAGAATTTTGCTGTATACTTTCTCATAAACAGCTTCTATGGTCAAGCCGGATGTGTCCAAATACAGGGCATCCGGCGCGATTTTAAGCGCGCCGATTTTTTTATTTCTGTCGATTTCGTCTCTCATGCGAATATTGTTCACTATTTCGTCATAGGTCATCGAAGAACTCGCCTGGGCGAAGCGCCGCCTCGCCCGCTCTTCCGCGGAAGCGTCGATGTAAAATTTAAGGTCAGCCCGGGGGAATACCACCGTCGTCATGTCCCTGCCCTCGACTACTACGTTCCTGCCCCGGGCGAGGCGGCGCACTACCTCGTTGACTATCCCTCGAATCTCGGGGATTGCCGAAACCTGGGCCACGATGGCTTCAACCTCCACCGACCGCAGCTCCGAGGCCAGCCTTGTTCCGTCAAGGAGTATGGAACCGTCGTCGTCATAACCAACGGAAGCTTTCGACGCTGCCTCTACGAGCGCGGCCTCTTCCTCGAGCCGCAATCCCTTCTTGATTGCGGCATAGGCAAGAGCCCTGTAGATATTGCCCGAATTTATGTACAAGAATCCTATCCGCTCGGAGAGGAGCCGGGCTATTGTCGATTTCCCGCAACCCGCCGGGCCGTCCATGGCGACGATCATCGTGTTGTACCATCCTTGCCGCCAGACATTGAATTCTTCCTGGCATTTTTTGAGTATTCCCGGAGCGCTTCCACCTCATCGGGGCCAAGGTCCCTGAACGATCCTTCTTGAAGATCGCCTAACTCTATCGGGCCGATGCGCTCCCGACGCAGGAAAAGCGCCCTGAGGCCGAAATGGCCGAGCACTGTGCGGATTTCCCTGTTTTTTCCCTCCACGAGCACGACCTTCATGGTTTTTTCGTCCACCAAGGCGACCCTTTCGGCCTTATAGATCGTGCCTTCCACCCTCAAGCCCTCCATGAAATGACAGGGGAGTTGTTCGGGAATGGGAAGGTCGCAGCGGACCAGGTATTCCTTGTCGATACAGCTTCTGGGATGCCCCAGCAGAGAGGCGAAATCCCCGTCGTTGGTAAAAAACAAAAGCCCGGAGGACCATTGGTCAAGTCGCCCGATATTGTACACCCGCTCCTGCACGGATGATTTAAGCAAAGAAGCCGCCACCGGACGATTGCGTTCGTCCGACATGGAGCTGATATACCCAGGGGGTTTATTAAGTGCGATGTAACGGAGCAGCGCCTGAGGCTTCAGCAGGCGGCCGTCCAGAACCACCTGGTCCTCCGGGCCGACCCGCGTTCCTATTACGGCGGGTACTCCGTTAACCTTAACCCTGCCCTGTTCTATGAAACCTTCGCAGTACCGCCGTGAGCCCAATCCGCAGGAAGCTAGATAGGCTTGTAGCCTGAGCGTCTCTTTCATCCCTGCTCGCCCTCGGTCTTGGCGAAGCGGTCCTTCTCGATTTCGCTTAAGGGCGGAAGATCGGCGATGGAACCCAGCTTGAAATATTTTAAAAACTCCTGGGTGGTCCCGTATTGCATAGGCTTCCCCGGCACGTCCTTCTTGCCGATCTCCCGCACCAGGCCCCTCGAGACAAGGTAGCGGATCATCCCATCGGCCGAAACGCCCCGGATCGCTTCTATCTCAGCCCTGGTTATAGGCTGGGAGTATGCCACTATTGAGAGCGTCTCCATGGCAGCCTTCGACAGCTTAGCCTCGTTTTTCTTGCCGTAATTATCTTTCAGCTTTTCCCACAGCCCCATCTTAGGAGCGAAAATCCACCCTCCTCCGGAGCGTATGGGCAAAAAACCATGCACCTCGCCTTCATGCTCCACCGAAAGGCGCCTGAGGGCCTCATCCACTTCTTCCCTGGAGAGTCCAGAGAGCCGGGCCAAACCCGTCTCGTCGATGGGTTCGCTCTCCAGAAAAAGTATGGCGCTTATCAGGGCCGCACGATATTCGAGACTCGATTCATCCATTGTATTCCTCGCCGAGGGTATAGGGAGAGATGAGAATGTCACCGAAAAGCCTGTGCTGCTTTATGCGTATGATTTTGTTCTTCACCGCGTCCAGCATGGCCAGGAAGGCGCAGGCCAAGTCCAGCGCCGATCGCGGCCTGGTGATCAGCTGTATGAAGGAAAAATCCCCCTGCTTTTCCAGCAGCTCGTGCATCAGCGCCAGCTTCTCGTGGATGGAGATTTCTTCGTAAAGGTCTATTATCTTTTCCGAACTGAAATTATTTACTAGCGATGAAAAGGTCTTCAGCAGGTCCCAGACATCGATATCAGCCCAGAGATCCTCGTCGTCCACCTCCGAAAAAGGCAGGACTCGCTGCATGCAGGAGCGTTCCAGCCTCCACTCGACCTCCATTTCCCGCTGCTCCATGAGGCTGGAGAGTTTTTTGTACTTTTGGTATTCGATAAGCTTTTCTATCAAACCTTGCCTGGGATCATCGAAGTCCTCGTCATCCAGGGAGCCCAGGGGAAGGAGCATCCGGGATTTTATGAGAAGGAGGGTCGCGGCGAGGTTGTAGAACTCGGACAGTTCGTCCAGGTCCACTCCCTCTTCGTTTTTCAGGCAGTCCAGGTATTGCTCTGTGATCGAGGCGATATGAATGTCGTAGATGTTCATATCGTTGCGTTTTATGAGGAAGAGCAGCAGATCAAGGGGGCCCTCGAAGTCCTTCAGGCGGAACCTGCGGCCTTGGCCGGGATTCTCCATGAGGGCGGAGGGGCCGGATTGTTCGGCGTTTATATCAGGATTGCTGTTCATCAGGGACAGGGAGCATCATATATGCCTTGCCCGAGGGGGTAAATACCCTGGGGCGGCAGCTGGGCGAGGTATTCAAGAAAGAGGCGGCCGCTCACGGGATCCTTCAGCCCAGCATCCAGCTCCGCCAAGGGAAGCAAGACGAACTTCCGCTCCCTCATGCCTGGATGGGGTATGGTAAGGTCCTCGGTGGTTATTATGCGATCGCCGTAGAGCAGGATGTCGATGTCTATTGTCCTGGCGCCCTTGGGTGGCACCGATGTCCTGTCCCGCCCGAGGGCAGCTTCGATGCCGCGGATCAGCTCAAGAACCTCTTCCGGTTTCATTTCGCAGTATCCGGTAAGGACTGCGTTGATGAAGTCCGGCTGATCGGTGTTGTACCGCGCCTTGGAGAGCCAGAGACCGGAACCCTTGAGATCTCCGATCCGCTCGCCGAGCAGCTCCGCCGCCTGCCTAAGAAGGGCTCGGCTGTCGCCGAGATTGGAGCCGAGCCCCAGCCAGATTCTTTCCATCTGCGTAATTAAAAAAGGTCCTCCGCGCTTATGACCTCGGGATCCTGGGATGTGGATTCAGCCTTGGCCGTCTTCGGCAAGACCTCCGTATCGGTCAGCGGGGCTTGCGGCTGGGCCTTCTGGGCCATCTTTTCCCTCACCGCCTTTTCGATAAGCGCGGCCATGTCGGGGTTTTGCTCGAGATACTGTTTCGCGTTCTCCCTGCCCTGCCCCACCTTCTCGTCGCCCCAGGTATACCAGGCGCCCTTCTTGTCGATGATCGAGTATTTGACCGCGGCGTCGAGCAGCGACGCGGAAGAGGAAATTCCCTTGCCGAAGATTATTTCCAGCTCGACTCTCCTGAAGGGGGGCGCCACCTTGTTCTTGACCACCTTCACCCTGACCCTGTTGCCTAGGGCATCCTCGTCCCCTCCCTTTTCGATCGTCTCGATCTTGCGCACTTCGAGCCGGACCGAGGCGTAGAATTTCAGGGCGTTGCCGCCCGTGGTGGTTTCCGGGTTGCCGAACATTATGCCGATTTTCATGCGTATCTGGTTGATGAAGACCAGGATGGTCTTGCTCTTGGAGAGGGTGCCGGCGAGCTTGCGCAGGGCTTGGCTCATGAGGCGAGCCTGCAGGCCCACATGGGCGTCCCCCATCTCGCCTTCGATCTCCGCCTGGGGGGTAAGTGCGGCGACCGAGTCGATGACGATGATATCCACCGCTCCAGAGCGGATGAGGGATTCGGCAATGTCCAGCGCCTGTTCGCCGTTGTCCGGCTGGGACACCCAGAGTTCGTCTATATCCACGCCCAGGTTCTTGGCGTAGATGGGGTCGAGGGCGTGTTCAGCGTCGATGAAGGCGGCGATTCCGCCCTTCTTCTGCGCCTCCGCTATGGCGTGGAGCGCCAAGGTAGTCTTGCCCGAGGACTCGGGGCCGTAGATCTCTATGATTCGCCCCCTGGGATAGCCGCCGATCCCCAAGGCTTCGTCCAACAAAATTGAGCCGGAAGGTATGGCTTCTATTCCCTGGGCGCTTTGATGGGTGCCTAGCTTCATGATAGAGCCCTGGCCGAACTGCTTTTCTATCTGGAGCCTCGCGGCTTCAAGCGCCTTCAGCTTTTCGGAATCCTCTCCCGGGCCGCCCCGTGAAGCCTTAGCCTTTCCCGGAGCGGAGGCGTTCAAAACCGAGGGGTCGAGCTTTTCCTGTACAAAATCGGCGCCGCGGGCGCCCGCTTTTCTTGCCATTGCGTTCCTCCCTGGGATATACGGCGTTGATCATACCATACGCTTCATGAAATTGGTAGAAAGGGGTTTTAAAAGCTTTTTCTAATCAAGCCCTGGACAGACACCCGGACCGCCTTCCTGGCTGGCAGAAGCGAGACTATGGCGCTGAGAACGACGCAGAGCACGACTATTCCGCCTATTTGGCTTAGGTTGAGGGAAACCGGAATTACCTCTAAGTAATAGGCGGGATCGAGAAGCTTAAGGGTTACCGCCTGATGCCCGGCCAGGCGAGCGATCGCCGAACTTCCAAGATTGAGAAGCCACTCCAGTGCCCGGATCAGGTTATTCACGTTGAGAGATACCAGAAGGCCTACGGCGAGGCCGATAAAGGTTCCGAGGCTGCCCGTCAACAGTCCGGCGCCTACGAAAACCCTCCTGATTGCCCCGTCGGTGGCGCCGAAGCTCCTGAGCACCGCTATATCCATGGAGCGTTCCACGACGAAGGTGGAAAGGCAAGAGCCGAGATTGATCGCGGCCACCAGAAGGGCAATGCCCATTATAAAGAGAAGCGTGGTTTTTGTTGTGCCGAAGGATGCGTACAGGTTGCGTTCGACCTCTGGCCAGGTTCTGGCTAGATAGGAATCGAACCAAAGCGGGTAGAGCCGGTCAAGATTATCGGATATAGCCGTCCTGATCTCCCCTAGGGTATTGGAATAGGGATTTTCGACTTTTATGCCCATGAAAGAATAACAGGAGGAGTACACGAGAATGCGTTGCCCCGCCTGAGGGCTGATGAAGGCCCAGATAGCGTCCAGGTCCCTGTAACCCGCGCTGACAATGCCGGACACCCTGAAGAAAGAAAGCCTGGGTCTATACCCCGCGAATCCCTCCGATGCTGTCGACGCTTCGGCGGCCTGGTTGGGAGTGATGACAGTAAGCTGGTCCCCCACGGAAAGCTTAAGCTTTTCCGCGAGCGCCGAGCCTATGACGATGTCTCTGTTGCCCTTGGGTATCGCGCTGCCTTCCAGTGTGGACAGGTAGGACTGAGTGCCCGAATCCTGGAAGAACCGCGGGTCCACCGCTCTGAGCATGACGGCGTTGCTCCCGGACGCCGAAACAGCCACGGCGCTTCCGTTGCTCTCCAACAGGGCAGAGACCACGCCGGGTATGGATTCGACTGCGGCGAGGCCAGTCGCGGCTTCTTCCATGCCGAAGCCATCGGGCACGGCGACCTGGACATGATAGGTTTTCGTTTCTATATATCGACGAGTGATGCCTTCTATCATTCCATCGGAGACCACCAGGACGAGCAGCAACGGTACAAGGCTTATCCCTATCCCCAGGATCGCCCCTCCCAGCCCATGGGAAGACCTAAGTCTTGGGCCTGAAGCGTCCTTGCCCTGTTTCGCGGCTTTCCCGCCGGCTTTCTTTCCAAGGAGCATGCGCGCTGCGACAAACACCAGCGGAGAGGGATTCATAGGGCTTGCAAAAGGCCCTGGACCAGGGCGAATCGAACCTTGGCCTTCGCTGCCAGGTCCTTGTCGTGGGTGGCGAGCACGATACTCGCGCCTGTGATTGAGGGAAGCTCGAAAAGCAGCTGGCTGACTGCGGACGCGTTCTCTGCATCTAGGTTGCCGGTGGGTTCGTCGGCGAGGATGAGCCTTGGATCGTTCACCAGGGCCCGGGCGATCGCCGCCCGCTGGCGCTCTCCTCCGGAAAGTTCCGAGGGAAAATGATCAAGCCGCCCCTCCAGGCCAACCTTGATCAAAAGCTGCCCGGCTTTTTCCCAGGCCTTCTTCCTTCCCAGCCCCGCCATGTATGCGGGAAGAGCTACGTTCTCCAGGGCCGTAAAATCCTTGAGCAGGTAATGGAATTGAAATACGAAGCCTATGACCTTGGTCCTGAAGAGTGGAAGTTCTTTTTCGGCGAGGCGATGTAGTTGGTAGCCCCCAACCTTGAGTTCTCCTGCCTCGAAGCGCTCTATTCCTCCAAGTATGGATAGTAACGTGCTTTTACCCGAGCCCGAGGCTCCGACTATTGAGCAGGAGCTCCCGGCCGGCAGCTCCATCTCTAAGCCCCGGAGAACCTGTAGAGTTTCAGCCTTGCTGGTAAAATTCTTTATGAGTCCTTTGCAGCTTATGGCCCCGTCGGAAACGCCCGGGATACCGTTTTTATTCATTTCTGAAAACCTCCGAGGGACTTGCCGCCGACACCCTTCTGGCTGCGGCGAAGGCCGCGATCCCGGTGGAAGCGACCGCGAGCGCCACGATGAATATCAACTCCCCGCCGGAAATGGATACCGGTATCCGGTCGATATAATAGTGAGCCGGAGAAAACAGGCGGTAATTTCCGCCTGGCCCGCCGATCCCCATCCAGCGAAGCAAGGCCGCTGCGGCCTTGAGAAAACTGGAGAAAGCTTCGACGATGGGATTTACGTTGTAGGCTGCCAGAAGCCCTAAAGCCGCGCCGGCGAGGGCGCCTCCTACGCCGACCCAAAGCCCGTCCAGCAGGAAAATGCTCCGCACGTCGGCATCGCTCGCGCCGAAGGACTTTATCACGGCGATATCAGCCATCTTCCCCGCAATATTCCTTTTCATCGAATGGAAGATGTTTATGCCCACCACGACGAATATCAGGCTTACCAGCAGCATCATCACGGTCTTCTCCGTCCTGAGCGCCCCGAAGAAGCTCCGGTTGTATTCCCGCCAGCTTACGATCTTCCGCTCCCCTTGCCCCAGGGCCGCGCTTATCGCGGCGATCATCCTCTGGTCGTCGAAACGCTTGTCCAGCTTGATGCCTACGGTCCAGTCTGATGAATCGAAGAGTTGTTCGATGGTCTTTCCCTCTTCGTAGCTCAAAAATGCCATGGTCGAATCGAACTCGTAATAGCCGGAATCAAAAAGCGACTGGACGCCCATCTCTAGGGCGATCGGAACGACTCCTTCGTCCTCGGTTTGTTTCATGCCGAAAAGCCTGATGGTCGAACCTGGGTCGGCGCCCAGGGCGGCGGCCGCTTCTTTGCCGAGGCTCAAGCCTTTGGGCTGGGGAAGCTTTTCTCCCTCAGACAAGCCTAAGGCCGCCGCCAGGCCGGGATCGAAGCTTTCGCTGTCCGGCTCGAAGGCGCGCAGAGAGAGACTCATCGTAGTCCCCGAAGGGCCTATCGCCAAAACCTGGGTTTCCTTGAAACGTAGGGCAGATCGCAGGCCTTTGATCGAACGCAGAGCTGTCATGGCTGAGTCATCGATCGGCCCGGGCGAGCTTATTCGCAGGTGAAAGCTCGATATTTCCAGGATCGAATCTATGTACCCTTTCTGAAGCCCACCCATCACGCCGATCACGATAATGAGGGCTGCCACCCCAGCGGCGATTCCCGCGGCGGCGAGAGTTGCCCTGCGGAGAGACATCCTGCGCCTACTGGAAAAGCCCCAGCGGGCGGCGGCGAACAGCCGGGATTCCAGGGTCATCGCTAAAAACCTATGAATTCGTCGAGAAAGCCGTCGGGATCGAAGCTGGCGAAGTCGGCGTAGCCCTCACCCGTGCCCACGAAGAGCGTCGCAAGGCCGAACTGCCTGGCGAGGCTCAGGACCATGCCGCCCTTGGCGGTCGAATCATGCTTGCTCAATATGACACCGTCAAGCTTTACCGCTTGATGAAAGGTCTCGGCTTGACGCATTCCGTTTTGTCCGGTGGTCGAATCGAGGACGAGAATTTTTCGGTATAACGCCCCGGGCGCGCGTTGGGCGATCACCTTGTTCATCTTTTCCAGTTCTTTTACCAGGTCGGCCCGCGTATGCATTCGGCCGGCCGTATCGGCTATGACTAAGCCCGGGCCTTGGGTGCCTGCGGCCTCTATGGCGTCCCAGAGGACGGCGGCCGCGTCGGCGCCTTGATGCTGGGCTACCACGCGTATATTCGTGCGCTGCCCATGGATCTTGAGTTGTTCCACCGCGGCGGCCCTGAATGTATCACCCGCCGCCAGGACGATGTTTTCTACTCCCTTTCGCTGCTCCCAGACGGCGAGCTTCGCGCAGGAGGTGGTTTTCCCGACGCCGTTCACTCCCAGTAGAAGGCAGATGTTCAGGGCTTTATCGTCCAGGTGGAGCTCGGCCTTGAGGGCGTAAGGACGCAGGAGTTCCTTGAGAAGCTTTCGGGCCCCGTCTGGGCTGTCCACCCTGTTTTTCCTGCACTCGCTTTTCAGAGAATCCACGATCTCGAAGGCGAAGGCCGCTCCAAGGTCTCCCTCAACCAGAAGGTCGGCCAGATCCTCGAAGACATCATCGTCGAGGTTTTTTTTTCTAAATATGGCTTTTATCCTGTCAGCAAATCCCATGCTTACTCCATTTCCAAAAATTTATCTCGATAAACGCAACAAATCCACGAGTGCGATTATTGTATCAACGCTGAAACCAAGACTTAAGGCGATCGAAAATCCTGCGAAAGCCCCGGATCCGTAATAGGCGGATTCGGGCTTGGCATACCTAAGATAGGCTTCCTGAACGGAAGCGAAATTTCCGACCGAGAGCGCACTCACCGGAAGGCTTACAAGGAAACGCCCCAGCGCCGCGCTGAAGCGGGTCTTCGCTTTTTTAAATGCCTCCTCTTCCTTCCACTCCAGTACCTTGCTCGATTCCCTGAAATCCTCCGCCGGAACGGGTCCTGCGAGTCGTCTCATGGGGGCCTGGATTTGCCCGTAGGTGAAGGGAGCGGGGTTCACCACCTCAAGCTCAGTGTCTTCGTATCCTTCGGCGGTGATTGTAAAAACATGGGAACCGGTCGTGAAGAGGAAAATCCTCGAACCCTGGACGAAATAAAAAGCGTCCTCTCCCGGAGGGCCCACTATGCTCACCTCGCCGAAGACTTTGGTCTCGAGATCGAAGACGCTCAAATTCCGGCCTGAAATCCAGGAAACGATTCTGGCCAGGAAAATTTCGTTAAGTCTCTCAAGCTCGTCGATTGCCGAATCCTTGCGATAGTACGCCGCCGGTTCGGCTGAGCCTTTTTCGTAATATAGCAGAAGCATTTCCAGGCCTTTGGGCGTCTGGGAATAAAGCCCAGCGACATACCCGCCCAGGCCACGGATTGCATCCACGTCAATTCTCGGATCGTAAAACCGATCATCATTGGCCTTGGCGCCGAATTCCACGCTTGCCTCGGAGTCTTCGCCGGAACTTGGCTGCTGCCCATGGTAGAAACCCAAGGGTTCCAGGCGACTTGCAAGAATTTCAGGAAGCGTAACGGATAAGGCGGTCTCACCTCTTTCGAGGGCTAAGGCCGCAAGGGCATCGATGCTGATTCCCTCGGGAACGAGGTTTTCAAGCTCAGGCAAGGAGAGAGGGAAAAAGAGCCCAAGCCCTAATTTCAGCGTTTCGGGCAGAGGGGTAACTGGGTTACCCTTCGAGGAGCCTTGCGCATGAGAGAGCGATTGCTCCTGAGCGGACAAAGAGCAAGGGAAGGCATAGAGAAAAAGAGCTAGCGATACGAAGGCGAAGTATGGCCGAAGGCCGTTCTTCCTAGACTTCCTCATCATCGCTGTCCACGGCGGCGACCCCGCCCTTCCACCGCCATCGCAGGTAGTTCTCTATGAAGGGGTCTATATCGCCATCCATAACCGCCTGAACGTTGCCAAGGGAAAACTTGGTCCTATGGTCCTTTACCAAGGTATAAGGCTGGAAGACGTAGGATCGTATCTGCGAACCCCAGGCGATTTCCTTTTTATCGGACTGGAATTTTTCGTTTTCCTTTTCCTTTTCCTGGCGGTAGTATTCGTACAACCTGGACTTGAGCACACTCATGGCCACGTCTTTGTTCTTGTACTGGCTCCGCTCGTTCTGGCAAGTCACGACTATTCCCGTCGCGAGATGGGTTATGCGCACCGCCGAATCGGTCTTGTTGACCTTCTGGCCGCCCGCGCCACCGGACCTGTAGGTATCGATGCGTATATCCTCTGGCCGAATGTCGATGGTTATTGAATCGTCAAGCACGGGAAGCACGTAGAGAGAAGCGAAGGAAGTATGCCTGCGGGCGTTGGCGTCAAAGGGTGAAATCCTCACCAACCTGTGCACGCCGCCCTCTCCCCTCAGGTACCCGTAGGCGTATGAACCGCTTATCTGCAGGGTCGCCGACTTGACCCCGCCTTCGGCTTCGAGCAGATCGATCACCTCGGTGCTGAATCCCCTTCGCTCAGCCCACCGTGTATACATTCGCAGGAGCATGCTGGCCCAATCGCAGGCTTCCGTGCCTCCGGATCCTGCGTGGATTGACACATAGGCGTCCGATGAATCGGCCTCCCCGGAAAGTAGTTCCAATACGACAGCCTTGTCGAAGCGTTCCTTGATAGTATGGTAGTTCTGCTTGATATCTTCTTCCAGGTCGGCCTGATCCTCTTCGAGAGCCATGGCGATGAACTCCTGGAGGTTGCTTATATCGCCGCTCAGGGATCTCCAGGTTTCGAGCCTTTCCTTCGCCTGTTTTATCGAGGCGAAGATACGACCGGCCTTGGCTGAATCATTCCAGAAATCTGGTTCGGTAGAAAGGCTTTCCTTTTCCTTTATCGATTTTTCGAGGGCGGCGGCGTCAAAGACGCCCCCAGATATCTTGAATTTCTTCCTTTAGCTCTTCTATGGGATTGTTCAGTTCTTCCAGCATCACTATCTCCTTGGCTTTTACTTTACCCTGCGGATCAGAATTTATAATAGAGTCTCAGCGCCCGCTCGAACAAACCCCAGGGAAGCAATCGCTTCAATGCGGGGACCGCTCGCTGGAAAGCGCCGCCGAAGCCGTATCGCAGCCTCGGATTTTTTTTAGCGAGGATTTTCATTACCAGGGGCCCGAGCCGTTCGGGGGGATAACCCTTTTCCTCGTCATTCCAGGCTACCCGCATTGCCTTTTCAAATGCCTCCGCGTACTCCTGGGTAGGCTGGCTTTCAACCCGGCAATCCTGATGCCTGATATCTCCCGGCTGGACGAGGACCACCTTGATACCGAAGCCTTTGAGCTCGGCTCTCAGGGATTCGCTCAAGCCCTCCAGGGCGAACTTGGAAGCTGAATAGGCGCCCTGGAAAGGAAGGCCTAGCGCGCCTCCCACGGAGCTGATGTTGACGATATGCCCCCCGCCCTGCTCTTTCATTCTGGGAATGACCGCACGGCTTACCAGCAAGGCTCCAAGGCAGTTCGTCCTCCAGCATTCCTCGAATTCCGAAAGCGGCATGGTCTCAGACACCCCGACGGCATGGAGCCCAGCGTTGTTTACCAATAGATCGATACGTTCTTCTTTTTTCAGGAGCAGGGCCAGCGCTTCCCGAACCGAAGCCGGATCGGTGATGTCCATCCGCAGCATCTCGATCGACGGCGAAGCCCGATTTTCGGCTGGCGGAGGGTTCCTGCTCGTTCCGTATACCCTGAATCCCTGTCCGAGCAAAAATTCGGCTAAAGCGGCGCCGATGCCCTTCGAGGCTCCTGTGACGAGGGCTACTTTCATCAGGTTCTCCTTATGCTGCGTGTAATGCCCAGGGTACTACGAAAACCTCTTGCTTGTCCTGCCTTTGCCGGTGTGAGAACAGCCTAATCCAGAGAAAACTGATACTCGGTCCGCTGCCGCCATGGAAGCCCAGGCTCGGCAATGCAGGAAGGGTAGTCATCCCGGTTGGGCGAATTGGGAAAAAATTGTGTTTCCAGGCAGACTCCATCATGAGGTCCGTAGACCGACCCGTTCTTTCCCTTTATGCCATCCAGATAGTTGCCCGTATAGAGCTGGACGCTGGGCATGCTTGTCCACATTCGTAGGTTCCTTCCAGTATCCTGTTCCCAAAGATGGGCGAAAGGCCTTGCCTCGGCTATGCAATCCCCATCGATCACGAAGCAATGGTCATACCCCCCCTTCGTGACTCCTATGTCCCTGCCCAGTGTCTTGGGAATCCTAAAATCGAAGGGACCGCCCTCCACTGGGCGCGGCGGACCGTTCAACGGGATCAGCCGCGAGTCCACCGGCAGATATGCGGAACAGCGTAGCTCGAGGCGATGGTAGAGCACGGAGCCGCTGCCCTCGCCGCAAAGGTTGAAGTAGGCGTGATTGCAGAGGTTCAGAGGTGTTTTTCTGTCCGTGGCTGCCTCGTATTCAATAGTCATCCGCCCTTCGGGCTCTAGGACGACAAGACTGGCGACAGTGAGATTGCCCGGAAAACCCTCTTCGCCATCCGGACTTTTTAGCTCGAGCCGCAAGGCCGGGGAGCCCTTTATCGTATCCGTCTCGCCCTTCCACAGGCGACGACCGAATCCCCTCCTCCCTCCGTGGAGATGCTGGCCCGTACTCTCGGGAAAAAGCGTATACTCTTTTCCATCCAAGTCGAATTTCGCGTCCGCTATCCTGTTCGCGTAGCGGCCAACTGTGGAACCGAAATAGGGATGAGGACGAAGATAGGGATCCAAGCTGGAAAATCCAAGAAGTATATCGTCGGTCATCCCTCTTTTACCCGGCATGGTAAAACCGAGCCAGGTGGCCCCGTAATCGGTCCAGGTCGCCCTAAACTCCCCAGCTTCGAGTATGTAGAGAGAGGTCTCCTCTCCTGAGGAAAGCTGTCCGAATGGCTTTTTGCGCATCCTGCTTCCTTTATGAAGTTCGGGTTATCCTAAAGCGGCCTGCCGCGAGGCGAATGCCTTGACTATGAGCGAGGCTATAGCTGAAGCATCCCAGCGCTCGGTGTCGATCACCAGGTGTGCTGATGACAAATCTTCGGTATCGATCCCGTAGATCTCCTTATACCTCCGCTGGTCGTCCTTATCCCTGGCGGCGGTAAACCGTGCGATAGCTTCCCTGTCTCCCCCTTCCCGGGAAAAGATCCTGTCCACCCTTACACCCTGGCTCGCCCGCAGGTAGACTCTGAGGTCGGCGTCGCCTAAGAGCCACATGGCCAGCCTGGAACCGATCACGCAATCTTCACGATGCGCCAGTTCAACCTGCCGGGAGTCCAGCAGTCTGTCCCAGGAGGGATCATCCCTTGCTAGGGATAGAATCTCCGCCAGGCTCTTGCCCTCCTCCTCCGCCAGTTTCCTGAACGTGTAATTGATGAACTTCCTGCCGAGCATTTCCGCCACGAGGCGGGATACCGTGGTATTGCCGCAGCCCGATTTGCCGGAGATCGCGATGATCGACGTGCTTTGGGATTTCATTCGATATTCCTCAGCTGCTCCCTGATGTTTTCCAGCGCGTCCTTCATCTCCACAACCGCGTGGGCTACGGGTACGAGCATGTTCTTGGAACCGATGGTGTTCGTCTCCCTGTTCATTTCCTGGCAGAGGAAGTCCAGGCGCTTGGAGGGAGCCTCCTCGCCGCAGATCGTTTTGAAAGCCTGGATGTGAGCCTTCAAGCGGGAAACCTCCTCGTTGATGCTGAGCCGCACCAGCTGGACGGCTAGTTCCTGCAGCATCCTGGTTTCATCGTAACCCTTGGGAAGGATTTCGTCGAACCTCGCTCGAAGCTGAGCCTGAACCGTCGCGTCGATTTCCGCCGCCCTTTCCGCAACCGCTCCAAGGCCTTCTTCGAAGCGCGAAAGCTCTGAGTCGATATCGCGCCTGGTCGCCTCTCCCTCAGCGAGCCTCGATCTTTCGAAGGCATCGAGGGCCGAAAGGCTCCTGGCTTCCACCTGGGTCCAGAGGCTTTCAGAATCCACTTCCTTGTCGAAACCGATCACACCTTCGAATGATGCCAGCAATGATAATGAAGGTGTCTCCTCCAGCCCTAGATCGTCTGCCATCCTGCTGAGCGCCCCGTACAGGGCTTTCGCGGCATCGGCGTCCACGCTCACGGCGATAGGTTTTTCAATTCGCTTGATCCTGAGGCTGTATTCCACCTTTCCGCGCCGAATCCTTGAGGCAAGGAGCGCCTGGAGCTTGGGCTCGAAGCCCGAGAACTGCGAAGGCAGGGAGACGGAAATATCCAGATACCTATTATTGTAGGATTTGACCTGGATAACGCCGGCAATGCTTTCCTCGTCGAACTCTTCCCGGGCGAAACCCGTCATGCTTTTAATCATTGCTGGAATCCTCTTTTTTCATCATTCGCAGCAGCTCAGCCCCTAGTTTCCAGTTATCCCCCGCGCCCATCGTTATGAAAAGATCGCCGGGTTGAAGCAGGGCCAAAAGATCGCCAACCGCGTCCAAGGGTTTTTCGGAATAGTACAAGAAGCCGGCTTTGGAGCCCCTGGTCTTCACCCCCATTGATTCCGAGAGATCGGGCCTCCGGGTCTTCACCTTTTCATAGAGCTTCAATCCGTCGACGTCGGGGATCGGCTTTTCCCGGGCGGAGGAGTAAATGCCGTGGAGCAGCAGGCAATCGGCCTTGTCCAGGCTGGCGGCGAACTCATCCATAAGCGCCGCTGTGCGCGAATAGGTGTGGGACATGAAGTCGACGACCAGGCGGCGGGAAGGCCAGAAAGCCTTTATTCCCTCTATGGTGGCCGCCAGCGCCGTGGGATGATGGGCGTAGTCGTCCATGAAAAGCACCCCATTCGCCATACCGATGATTTCCGATCGCCGCTTTGATCCCGAGAAATCAGCCAAGGCCGCCTTGACGCCTAACCATTCTTCTTTTTCGAATGCCCTTCCCTTCCAGTCCCTGAAGATATCCCCTACGAGGGCGATAGCGGCAACCGCGTCAAGGACGAGATGTGCGCCGGGCACGTGCAGTTCCAGCGGCTCATCGAGCGCGGCTATCGTGAATAGACTTCTTCCCTCATCCTGTTCCATGCTCTCCAGCTTCCACTGCCCTTCGGCCTTCGTTCCGTAGGGGGCGAAGCGAAGGTCGGGCCGCCGCTTCGCCAGGAGCGAAGCGGCGGCCGCAGCTCCCGGATCATCCGCGCAATACACCAGGAGTCCTCCAGGCGGAAGACTGTCCAGGTATTCGCCATAGGCGTCGAAAATGGATTGAAAATCGGGATAATAGTCCTGATGGTCGCTTTCTATGCTCGTAAGCAGAATCCGCCTGGGCGAGAAATGCAGGAAATGCCTTCTGTACTCGTCGGTCTCGGCCACGAAGTAGCGTGAGCCGGCGCGCATGGTGCAGCTCCCTCCGAAGGAGGCGACAGCCGAGCCGGCCAGGACGGTGGCGGGGCAACCCAAGCGGGCTAGCAAGCTGCCCGTCATAGCGGTGGTCGTGGTTTTTCCGTGCACCCCCGCGACGCCCGAGGAGTCGCTCAACCTGGACAAGGCGCCCAAGGCTTGGGCGAAGCTGAACATGGGTAGCCCCAAGGCCGCTGCTTGGGCCATTTCAGGGTTGTTCGCGGCGTTGTAGGCGTCTGAGTAGAGAACCAAATCGATATCCCCGCCGATATGAGAGGCATCGAAAGACTGATTAGGCTTCAGCCCGACTGCTGCCAGCACTGCATCGGTGTAAAAGCTGTCCGGGACGTCGCTACCCGCGAGCAGGGCGCCCCTCGAGGCGAGAATCTCCGCCAGGGCCGCCATTCCTGTCCCCTTCGCGCCTATAAAATATGTTCTCAAGCCCCGCAGGGATTCGGGAAAGTTATGCAAAGCCATGGGCTATTGTACGGAGAAAGCGTGGGCTGTAGCAAGCTCCGGATATCCGTTCACATATGGAGGGAGAGCGAAAGGCTGGTAGCCGAATCAGGGCCGAGTTCAATATCCCAGCCGATAAGGATGCGCGAGCCTTGATAAAGCATCTCGCCCTGCCTGTGCCCAGGCGAGGCTTCATGCGGAGCGCCCTGTCTCAGCCTCAAGATATGGGGGTTGTCCAGCCTGTCCATATGGTGCTCTATCAGACCAATGAATCCTCTGTCCGAACGCAGCTCCAGTTTGTCCCTTCCCTGGGAGCCCTGGATGAATAAAGCCTCCGCTTCGAAGGTATCGGGCAGTGCCGCATCATCGAGGATCAGTTTCTGCCTATCCTTTTCGAGACTGAGTTCCAGCTCTGACAGGCCGGCCAGCGGCAGGAGATTCAGCTCCTGGCCGTAGCGGAACGAAACCGGGACTCCGGATTTGTTATGGAGGGTTATATCGACGCTGACGCAGTGTTTTTGGAAGAAAAAGGATTTTCTCAAGCCCAGGGGATGGAGGGTTCCGCCGACGGGGAGGGAGAAATCCCTGGAAAACAGGATTTTTTGCTGGCTTCTTTCCCTTTCCAAACAGCCGTAATAGTGCCTATCAAGACCTGCCAGTTCTCCGTCGAAGCCTCCGCGGCCGAAGAACCTGTCGAGGAAGCTGTTGGTCGAGCATCCTTCCTTGAGGTCGGCGAATACTCCGCAGTAGTTATGCTTGTTCCTAAAGCAGTCCAATTCGAATACCGACGCGCCCTGGCTATGGATATAGCAGTTCAGGTCTCCGGCCTGGTAAAGGAATTCCTTTTCCCCGTCGCAATCTATGTCATCGACGATGAGGCCTGGATTGAAGCTTCCCTGCAGTCTCGTCGCCTTCTCGGCATCGAGAAGGGCCCGATACGCTCGTTTTCTAACCTCTGGCCTTCTCAAGCCCCCCGTGCAGCCCTCCCAGTAGGCTTCTCCGTTCTGGGCCTTCCAGAGATCCTCCTGCGCGCTTTTTTTTCGCGCCTTATCTCCGCGGAGGAGGGACATAAGTGAATACACATGGTACATCTTGTCGTAAAGTCGCTTGCTTGCCGGCTGCCTTAGGATCAGCTGCTTGGTTATGGAAGGGAAGCAGAGTTCTTTTCCGCCCTGCTTCGAATCGTCCAGGCATGAGCCTAAGCGTCGGGAAGAACAGGTGGACAGATAGAAGAGTTTGGAGTTTTTAAGGCTTTTCGCGTAGTTCTGCGCCGAGACCGTTTCTATGTCCAGGCAGTTCTTCTGAAACCAGGCAAAGGATTTTTCGAACATGACGTCCGGCGATTCGAGTCCGGAAGCTTCCCACATTCCGGGCACCGAATGGCCGTTTGCCATGATGGTGTAAAGTTTGCAGCCCGGATAACGGGCCATGAGCTTGTCCAGGGCGTCTTCGAAAGGTTTGGGCGATTCGAACGCTTCATCCATGTCAAATACGGGGAATACGCAAAGAAGCTTGCGTTGTTCCTCGGTCACGACCGGTTCGCACTGGCCCAAGTCGACGATTCCCGCCGAAGCGAGGGTGCCGGCGGGAAGGAATGAGTACGTGAGGCCCGAGTTTTTGAACACCAGCGGAAGACCTGAGTCCCAGGAATACTCGTAGAGCCACCCTCCCGAAGGTCTTCGGCCGAAGGTCTTTCGCAAATACGTGGTGAGCAGCTCTATTTGCCCTAGTTTGTCGGAAAGCTGGAGGACAGGGAAAAGGGGGCTGTAGTAGCCTCCCCCCAGGAGCTCTATCTGCCTTCGCCCTGACATTTCTTCCAGAAGAAGAATGAATTCGGGGTGGTTTTCCTCGATCCATTGGAGGACTATGCCGGAATAATAGAGCACCGAGGAAATAGAAGGAAATTTATAGAGGCTGGACAGGAAGGGTCTCCAGGATCGCTGGTAGCTCAGCTCGAAGAGGGTGTCAGAGGCACCGTCCGGCATTGTGTTGTATGTCCCGAAAATTACCTTAGTGCCCTGCATGCATATCGCACCCTTGGAGTTGATGAAGGAATTTTATACTACAAGGCTCGGGATGGGAAGGCAATGGGAAGGGGAACTTGCGCTAGGCGGCATTTTTAATTTAACGAGCCCTTGCCCAACAATTCGACGACAATCAATATCAGTAAGGCATGGCTATTCTTGTCATAAAATGCCTAAATGCAGAAAATAAAAGCGATTACTATTCCGAGGACCCCTCCGGTGAGCACCTCGGCCATGGTGTGACCATGCACTTCCTTTACAGGGTCGTACTGGAGGATGGATTTTTCTTCGAGCGAGGAGCCCAGTTTATTGAGGGCCTGGGATTGCAGCCCCGACGATCGGCGTACGCCAAGGGCGTCCCGTATGACTATGAGGGCCAAGAAAAGCGATAAAATGAAAAGATTGGAATATCCTTCGGTGAGCAAGGTAGCCGTGCTGATAGCCAGGGCTGTGGCCGAATGGCTCGAGGGCATGCCGCCGGTACGCCAGAAGAAAATTATCATCGCTTCCTTGAAGTCTTCTTCTTTTCTCGCCTTGGTCAGCGCGATCAGTGCCTTTATCAGCTGGGCGCCGGCGAGGCTGAAAAAAGCCGACAAGAAGATTGGGTTCGAGAAAAGTATGGTCGGAGAGCCGATGGCGATATTCATGAGTTGCTAAGTTTCACTTCACGGAAGGCCTTATGTCAATACTCGCGCTCACCATACGCCTTGGTTATCGGATTCAGGCGAACCTCGTTCATTGACCCCCGCCGACGCCTGAGCTACAATTTGACAATGAAATGGAGCCATTCCATGGAGCTCGGCTCCGACGACGAGGGGCGGAGGCTCGACAGGGTGCTCCGCAAGGTGTTTAAAGACCTACCCCTTTCGGCGATTCACCGCGCGCTAAGGAAAGGCGACATAAGAGTCGATGGGATAAAGCGAAGCCCGGAGTACCGCTGCAGGTCGGGCGAGCGAATTGAGTGCAGAATTCATGTCGCCGTGGCAGATGGCGACGCTCCTCTCCTTGAACAGATTGATCCTAGCCAGGCATCTGAGCGCCCATCTCCCGCCATCATCCATGAAGACGATGCCTTGCTCTTCGTGAACAAGCCTCGGGGACAATTGGTCCACGGCGCAGCGGACAGCCTGGAGGAGGACGTGAGGAGCTACCTGAAAGGAAAGCTTCCCCCTTCCCTCTCCTTTCTGCCTGGCCCCCTGCATCGTCTGGACAGGAATACTTCCGGGCTGCTTTGTTTTTCTAAGAGCCTCGAGGGCGCCGTCAAGTTTAGCGCCGCCATACGGTGCGGAAAAATCCGCAAGACCTACCTCGCCTTGCTGGAAGGCAGGTTCGAAGGAACCCAGCGCTGGGAGGACAGGTTGATCCGCGGAGCCGATATGCGAAGCCAGGCGCTTAGCGCCGATGCCCCCGAGGAGGATGAGGGCAAGTCCAAGGTCGCCTCCCTGGAAATCGTCGGCCTGAAAGGCGGCGGTGAACTGGGCTTGGCCCTGATACGCCTCCATAGCGGCCGCACCCATCAGATCCGCGTCCAATCGGCCTTCCACGGATTCCCCCTGGCCGGCGACGTCAAGTATGGGGCTGGCCGAAGGAATTTCCCTTACTTTCTCCACGCTTTCCAATTGTCTTTCGGCCAGGAGCTATATAGAGGGCTCCCCCTTTGCCTGGAGGCGCCCATACCCGAATATTTTCTGGAAATTATCGAAAATAGCTTTTCGCTACCGCCTGAAGATGTATATTCATTGATAAGGCAATCCCATTTTCCAGGAGACTGATCAATGCCCGAAACCGTCATCCGCCCTAAGCCCAAGTTTAAAATGCCGCAGATTAAGCTCAAAGGGCCGATAATTCTAGTTCTCGCGCTGGTGGTCGCCGTCGTCGCGATTCTCTCCACTAGCTTCATCATCGTGGACCAGACCGAAAGCGCGGTCATAACCACCTTCGGAAAGTACTCCAAGACCGTAGGCGCCGGCCTCCACTACAAGCTCCCGTTCGGGATCCAGAAGTCCTACATCGTCCCCACCAAGGTGATACAGACCGAAACCTTCGGTTTCCGCACTATCAAGACGGGGTTCCAGACCCAATACTCGGAACAGAAGTTTCCGGACGAGTCCACAATGCTCACGGGCGACCTCAACATCGTCGACGTTGAATGGATCATCCAATACAGGATCGTGGACACCAAGGCCTGGCTCTTCAATGTCCTCGATACGCAGAAAACCATTAGGGACATATCCCAATCGGTCATGAACCGCCTGGTGGGCGACAGGCTAATCCTGGGCGTAATCGGCTCGGACCGACAGACGATCCAAGACAAGGCAGTCAGCATGATGAACGAGATGTTCGACCATTATGGCCTCGGCGTCCAGGTCACCCAGGTGCAGCTCCAGAACATCGTGCCCCCCGCCGGCGTCCAGGATGCCTTCGAGGACGTCAACAAGGCCATACAGGACATGAACCGCCTCATCAACGAAGGAAAGGAAGCCTATAACGCCGAAATCCCCAAGGCCAAGGGACAGGCCGATCAGCTGGTGGAGATAGCCCAGGGCTACTCCGCCGAGCGGGTGAACAAGGCCAAGGGCGATGTGGCCCGGTTCGATTCGGTCCTGGCGGAATACAGGAAATCCTCGGACATAACCCGCAAGCGACTGTATTTCGAAATGATCGACGAGGTGTTCGCCGGCAGCAAAGACGTGGAGCTGATCGACAAAGCCCTCGACAACGTGGTTCCGCTGAAGCTGCTCGGCGGAGCGCAGGAGCAGCCTAAATGAAAAAGACAATCATACTCCTAGCCGTAATTGGCATCGTGATCGCGGCAGTGCTGGTGGCCGGCCCCTTCTTCGTACTGGACGAGGGCGAGCAGGCCGTGGTGGTGCGCTTCGGGAAAATAGTAAAAACCCATACTGAAGCCGGATTGAAGCTGCGCACTCCCTTCGTGGACATCGTCAGCAAGTATCCTAAGAAAATCCTAGCCTGGGACGGCGAGAAACAGCGTATCCCCACCAAAGAAAACCAGTTCATCTGGGTGGACGCCACGGCCCGCTGGCGAATCTCCGACCTGGTAAAGTTCTACGAGTCGGTGACCAGCCTGGACAACGCCTACGGCCGCCTGGACGACGTCATCGACTCGGCTGTGCGAACGGTCATATCCTCCAATTATCTTAGGGAGGCGGTCCGGGATTCGGACGAAATACTCAAGACCAAGATCGTGGAAACCTTTCAGACCGGCGACGCCCTCGGATCCTCATCGCTGGAGGAACTCACCATCTCCCAGACCCAATACGAGAATATCGAAAAGGGTAGACGAGTCCTCTCGGAGGAGATGATAGCCATCGTCGAATCCATAGTGCCGGAATTCGGCATCGAAGTCATCGATATAATTCCCAGGCAGATCAAGTATTCCGACGAGCTCACCGACAGCGTGTACCAGCGCATGATCAAGGAGCGCAACCAGATCGCCCAGGCTTTCCGTTCCTATGGAGAAGGCAAGAAAGCCGAGTGGCTGGGCAAGCTCGAGAACGAGAAGCGGTCCATCCTCTCCTCGGCCTACGCCAAATCCGAAGCCCTCAAGGGCACGGCCGACGCCGAGGCCACCAAGATATACGCCGAAGCCTACGGCAAGGATCCGTCGTTCTTCGAGTTCTGGAAGGCTATGGAGTCCTACAAGACAACGATCCCGGGGCTGAAGAAGACTCTGTCCACCGACATGGACTACTTCAAGTATCTCTACAGCCCTAGGGGCCGATAAAGCCTAACTCGCGGCAGGGCGCCGTCAGGCTGGGGGGCTTAGGGCCGCTGTGCGCCGGCTGGTTGGAGGCTGGGGCCGCTTTGCGCCGGCTGGTTGGAGTCGGAAAGTAGCCGAGGCTGAGGTAAGAAGCGACGCGTCGATAGAAAATCGCGCTAAAGCGAGAAGAGGGAGGCTTTGACTTTCGGGTCCTGGCCCTCCCCTTCCCAGACGATTTCCAAAATGGCGTGATAGCCCAGGGCGCAGGGTCCGGGGTTGATCACCAGCGTGCCGTCCTCAAGGGATACGCAGCGGGATTCGTGGATGTGGCCGCAGATCCAGACCTCGGGAGAATACCTGCCCATGAGACGGGAAAAGGTCTTGCTTCCCACGTGCATTCCGGCGTGGAGGTCGGCGTTTGTGCCATAGGGGGGCGAATGAGTCGCCACGATCAGGGGCCTGAACCTGGGACGGGGGCCCGCATGCTTCCAGGCAGCCTCGAGGTTAGGGCCCAGGGCGGCTTCCAGTTCCCCCTCGCTTCGCTCGAAGCTGGTTATGCCCGCACGGCGAAGGCCGCCGCCGGCGCCGGCGGCGATGAATTCTTCAGATGGGGGGATTCCCGGCTCGAGGTCCAGCCCGGCGGCGGCGAGATAACGGCGAGCCGAAAGCTTGTCGCAGTTGCCCGAAACCCCATAAATAGCAATTTCACCCGCCGAGGAGCGGATCGCTTCGATAACGGCCCTCGCGTCGTCCGCGCCCCCGAAGTTGGTTATATCTCCGGCGATGATAAGGGCGTCGAGACCTGGATGAGCCTTGACCGCCCTCTGGGCTACTTCCCCATGCCCGTGGATATCAGATAAGACGAGAAACGTGAACGTTGATTCGGCCATATCGGTATTGAGCGATAAAACCCGATCCGCGTCAATGCGCGGGTCCGGATCAGCCGCCCACTTGAAATAATAGCCGATTATAGGGAGTATTCCACTTGTGATATCAGTACAAGACCTGGCGCTCGGATTCGGCGAGCGCAGCCTTTTCAAGGACGTCAACCTCAAATTCACCCCCGGCAACTGTTATGGCATAATCGGGGCCAACGGCGCGGGAAAAACCACTTTCTTGAGGATACTCTCGGGCGAGATCGGCCACGACCGCGGGGAGATCCATATCAGCAAGGGATCCCGCATGGCCGTATTGAAGCAGAACCACTTTGCCTACGAGAATTCCCGTCTATTGGATACGGTGGTCATGGGTCATGAGCAGCTCTACGCCATTTCCAAGGAAAGGGAATCCATTTATGTCAAGGAAGATTTCACCGAGGCCGACGGAATCCGGGCGAGCGAGCTGGAAGCTGAATTCGCCGAGCTGGGAGGCTGGGAGGCCGAGGCGCAGGCGGCGATACTCCTTTCGGGGCTTGGGGTACATGAATCTTTCCACGAATCCCTCATGAAAGAAGTCGGAGAATCTCTCAAGGTGAGGGTTCTCCTAGCCCAAGCCCTCTTCGGCAATCCCGACATCCTCCTTCTAGACGAGCCCACGAACGGCCTCGATCTCGACTCCATTCGCTGGCTCGAGGAATTCCTCATCGAGTTCCCGAACATCGTCATCGTCGTATCACACGACAGACATTTCCTTAACGCGGTCTGCACCCATACCTGCGACATCGATTTCGGCCACATCAGGATGTATTCGGGCAACTATGATTTCTGGTACAGGATGAACAAGATACTGGTGCAGCAGCAGAAGGACGAGAAACGCCGCAGGGAGGACAAGGTCAAGGATCTCAAGGAATTCATCCAACGATTCGCGTCAAACGCATCTAAATCCCGGCAAGCAACTTCAAGGAAGAAGATACTCGACAAGTTACAGCTGGACGACATAGTTCCCTCCTCCCGGCGTTTCCCCTATGTGAGTTTCAAACCCAACAGGGATATAGGCAACAATGTCCTTAAGCTGGCAAAACTCGCTATCGATACGGAGGGTGCCTGTATCCGGGACTTTTCCCTGAACATAAACAGAAACGACAAAATAGCCTTCGTGGGACGCGAACATGTGCTGAAGTCCGCGCTCTTCGCTACCCTGGCGGACGAGGCGAAACCCCTGGCCGGAGACGTCTATTGGGGCCAGACCGTGGAAAGGGCCTACTTCCCCAAGGATTCCACAGCCCTCTTCGATTCCGACCTGAGCATCGTCGACTGGCTGCGGCAGTATACCAGCTCCGAGGACGAGACTTACATACGCTCCTTCCTGGGAAGAATGCTCTTTTCGGGCGACGAGGCGCTAAAGCC
>CAYVOD010000019.1:0-9661 GCA_964453055.1 uncultured Treponema sp.
ATCGGCGCCGGAGCGGCGCCGGCTCGCCCCGCGGCGGTTCCCGCCGCGGCTCCTGCCCCAGCCGGAGCGCCGGCCCCTTCCAGCAGCCCTGCGGCCGCCGCTCCGGCCGCTCCCGCGTCCGCGTCCGCGTCCGCCGGATCTCTCACCGTGAAATCCCCCATGCCCGGGACAGTGATGTCTTTCAAGGTAACCGCCGGACAATCGGTCAACCGCGGCGACGTGCTCCTCATTCTCGAAGCCATGAAGATGGAGAACGAGATCGTCGCGCCCCAGGCGGGCAAAGTGGTTGGGTTGAGGGTTCCCGTGAGCGCCTCTGTCAATACCGGAGACCCCTTGGTCGATCTCGAATAAGGGGAATTTCAGCCCCATGAAAGAGTTCATCGCTGAATTCCTGCAATCGACTGGATTCCTCAATCTGAGCTTAGGTCAGCTACTGATGCTGGTCATAAGCTGCGTCTTGCTGTATCTGGGGATATATCGAAAGTACGAACCCCTACTGCTCGTGCCTATAGCCTTCGGCATGCTCTTGGCCAACATACCTATCTCGGGCATCACCGACGGCCCTATCGGCAACCAGCCGGGAGGGCTGATCTATTATCTCTACCAGGGAGTGAAAATGGGAATTTATCCTCCCCTCATTTTCCTTGGTATAGGCGCCATGACGGACTTCGCGCCCCTCATCGCCAACCCCGCAAGCCTTCTCTTGGGAGCGGCGGCGCAGCTGGGCATCTTTATTCCCTTCATCCTCGCCACCTACCTAGGCTTCGACCTCAAGGCCGCGGCGAGCATCGGTATCATAGGCGGAGCGGACGGGCCCACGGCGATCTTTCTCACCTCCAGGCTCAAGCCCGAGCTCCTGGGACCGATAGCGATAGCGGCCTACTCCTACATGGCCCTCGTTCCCATAATCCAGCCGCCAATCATGAGGGCGCTCACGACTCCTAAGGAGAGGGCGGTCAAGATGGCGCAGCTCAGGGAAGTCACCAAGACCGAAAGAGTGGTGTTCCCCATCGGTGTCACTATTTTCGTCGGGCTGCTGCTCCCCGCCGCCCTTCCCCTGGTGGGCTCTTTAATGCTCGGAAACCTATTCCGGGAAACCGGGGTCACCGAGCGGCTTTCCGACACTTCCCAGCACGCGCTCATCAACATACTCACGATATTCCTGGGCGTGTCGGTGGGATCCACCGCCAGCGCCGAGCGTTTCCTCAATCCCGAAACACTCAAGATCATCTTCCTGGGGCTTTTCGCGTTCTCCTGCGGAACCGCGGGCGGCGTACTCTTCGGCAAGCTCATGTATTTGGCGACAGGCGGTAAGGTCAATCCGCTTATAGGATCGGCGGGCGTTTCGGCCGTACCCATGGCGGCCAGGGTTTCCCAGGTCGTAGGAGCCGAGACCGATCCCACGAACTTCCTTCTCATGCACGCCATGGGACCAAACGTCTCGGGCGTCATAGGCTCAGCGGTCGCCGCTGGCGTCCTGCTTTCCATTCTCGGCTGAGCCGAGACTACCTCAAAAGTCTTAGGACTTTTGAGGAGATAATAGTTTTTATTTCCGACTTTTTCCCGCGAGGCGCATAGGCGCTTCGCGGGAATCTTTGTATTTTCGGGCATCACAGGAGATTCCCTATGAAAGTGCACAAATTCGGCGGTTCAGCCTTGATCGGAACCGAATCCTTCGAGCAGATGGCGAGAATCCTAAAAGCTTGCTCTGAAGACCTTGTCGTCGTATCGGCTTTTTCGGGGGTGACGGACGAACTGCTGAGCGCCGCGAATCTAGCCGCTTCGAGGAGCGACTACGCGAGCGTCTTTGAAGGCCTTTACGATCGTCACCTCGAACCAGCCAGGCACTTTCTCCACGGTCGGGAATTGGAAGCGGCCAGTTCGGCCTTGCGCGTCGAGCTGGACAAGCTCGGCGTACTTCTGGGCGGGGTGGCGGTGCTGCAGGATCTCTCCCGCCGGAGCCTGGATCAGATCCTGTGTGTCGGAGAGCTGCTCTCGGCCCCCCTCGTGACGAGAATCCTGAACGCGAAGGGCATCGAAGCCCAGCACGTGGACGCGCGAACCCTGGTGGTTACCGACGATTCCTACGGAGCGGCTCGCTGTGACGAGCAGGCCACCCATGCCCGAGCGAGGGCGGCCCTCTTCTCTGTCAAGGGAATCATCGTGACCGAAGGTTTCATCGGTTCGACTCCTTCGGGGATCACTACAACCCTGGGCAGGGGAGGCTCCGACCTCAGCGCCGTGCTTCTCGGCGCCTCCTTGGGAGTCGACGAGATTTGCCTGTGGTCGGCCCGGGACGGGCTTCTGACCGCCGATCCGGAATTCGTGGCAGACGCCTTTCCAATAGCCGAGATCTCGTATCAGGAAGCCCTGGAACTCACTCATTTCGGGGCTAAAACGATCGAGCCGATGGCCCTGCTGCCGGCGGTGAACGCTAATGTGCCCGTACGGCTCGCGAACCCGCTTAAGCCTGAAGCCGGTGGAACCCGCATCGTGGCCAATCCCTCCTCCAGCGAGTACCCGGTCCGCGGACTGGCGTCGATACCGGAGGTATGTCTGCTGAGTCTCCACGGCCTGGGCATGCAGGGCGTGACGGGCACCGCGGAGCGCATGTTCGGAGCCCTGGCCAAGAACAGGATCAACGTGATCCTCATCACCCAGGCTTCGAGCGAATTGTCGATATGCTGTGCCGTAAAGCCCGACGACGCCGCGGCGGGGGCGAAGGCGCTGAAGGATGAATTCGCCGCGGAAATAGCTTCCGGGCTGATCGCCCAACCCGCTATAGAGCGTAATTTATCGGTCATAGCAGTCGTCGGCGAGCAGATGAAGCGCAGGACGGGAATCGCCGGCAGGATTTTTTCAGCGCTGGGACGCAACGGTGTGAATGTCGTAGCGATAGCCCAGGGCTCGTCGGAATTAAATATTTCGATCGTCACGAGAAGCGCGGGCAGGAAGAAAGCGCTCAACGTCATTCACGACGCTTTCTTCCTGGCGGGCATACGGACGGTCAACCTCTTTCTCACCGGAACGGGACTAATAGGCGGGACGCTGCTGGCGCAAATCGAATCGCAGAAGCTCAAGCTGCTCAAGGAGCATTCTGTTAGAATCAACCTGGTGGGATTGTCCAACTCCAGGCGCATGCTGATCGACCCGCAGGGCATATCTATCGATCGTTGGAAGGATCTGCTCTCCCAGGGAGAAAAATCGGATCTGGCCTCGTTCGTTAGCACGATGAAATCGCTCAACCTGCCTTCCGCATGCTTCTGCGACTGCACCGCCAGCGACGCGCCATGCGATTTCTACGAAAGCATCATGAAGGCCTCGATTTCCGTCGTGACTCCGAACAAGCGGGCTAACTCGGGCGATTTCGGACGCTATAAGGCCATAAAGAGAATGGCCAGGGAGAAAGACGTCGTTTACGGTTACGAGACGACGGTTGGCGCCGGTCTTCCCGTCATAGGGACGTTGCGCGATTTGGTGGCCTGCGGGGATCGGATATCGCGCATCGAGGCGGTACTTTCGGGAACCGTCAGCTTCATCTTCAACAAGCTGGGCTCGGGCGGACGCTTCTCGTCGTTGGTGCTGGAGGCTAAGGAAAAAGGATTCACAGAGCCCGACCCTAGGGACGATCTGGGAGCCGTCGATATAGCCAGAAAGACGCTCATCCTTATAAGGGAAGCGGGACTGGACCTGGACATGAAGGACATCCACATCCAGCCAATTCTGCCTGACAAGCTGGTCAAGGCTTCAAGCGTGAAGGAGTTCCTGGAGCTGCTGCCCGCAGCCGACGAAAGAATCGGAGCCATGGCAGCGGCGGCCAGGGAAAAGGGAAGGGTGCTCCGCTACGTGGCCACGATAACCCCCTCCGGCGCCGAGCTTTCGCTTCGGGACTACGGCCCCGAAAGTCCTTTCTACAACCTTTCAGGCACCGATAACCTCGTAATGTTCTCCACCGAGCGATATTCGGCCAATCCCCTGGTGATCAGAGGCCCGGGGGCCGGAGCGGCGGTCACCGCCGGGGGAGTATTCGCCGATATTCTCAAAACGGCGCAGTCATATCTTTAAATTCGACGGAATAAAGGCCTGGAGCCTCGTTTGAGGCTCCAGGCCTTTCTCATCCAGACATGCTTAGGCCATGTGTATCGGCCGATCATAAAATGCTTTCTTCAGGCGGCGACGCGAGCCTTCGCCTTTTTCGCTTTTGTGATCTGCAAAAACACGACAGCGATGAGAATGGCTCCGCCAACGAAGTCGTCCCAAAGCGCCGGGGTTACCATGCCGAGGCCGCCGATGATCGCTCCGATACGCTCATACCAGGACATCGTGGCGAGGGCGAACCCTTCAACGCCGGCGGCGAGGCCGATTATCCCGATGATGGCGGTGACTATCATCACGATCATCATGAAAGGACGCTCGGCAACGCCAAACAGCAGCATTTCCGGGTTATAAACGAAAATAAAAGGTATTATGAAAGCTGCTATACCGAGTTTCGTCGCTTGAACGCCGGTCTTCATGGGATCCGATTTCGCTATCGCAGAGCCCGCGAAGGCAGCGAGGGCAACCGGTGGTGTGATATCGGCGAGAACCCCGAAATAGAATGCGAACATGTTGGCAGACAGAATAATGGCCGCGGAATTCGGAGGGAAGGGATAACCCACCTGCTGGTTGAGGATCATTATGATAGCCGGAGCCGCGATCGTAGAGGTGATGACATAGTTGGCAGTCGTGGGCACGCCCATTCCTAGAATAAGGGATGTGAGCATGGTGAAGACAAGGGTGAGAAAGAGGTTTCCGCCGGCGGCCTGCACAAGAATTTCACCCAGTTTCAGGCCGAGTCCCGTCTTGGTTACGACGCCGATTATGATGCCTGCGCAAGCGCATGCCGCAATGACACCGAGGGCGCCTCGAGCGCCTGATTCCAAGCTCTTAACTATGTCCATCAAAGTGAAAGTCACCTGCTTATGACGTATGGTATTGACGATGGAACCTATGCCGGCGATCAAGATCGAAATGATTATTGCCCACATTGCGGCTTTCATAGGTGTCGCGCCTTCGGTAAGCAGGTAGATAATCGCGATGAGCGGGATCATCAAATAGCCGCGTTTAAGAAGCAAATCCTTGGATTTAGGCAACTCTTCGCGTTTTAAGCCTTTCAAGCCCAGCTTTTTTGCTTCGAAATGAACTTGAGTGAATACAGCGAAGAAGTAGAGAAGGGCGGGGATTACCGCGGCGAGGGCGATGCGACTATAAGGAACGCTCGTGAACTCGGCCATGAGGAATGCTGCCGCTCCCATTATAGGTGGCATTATTTGCCCGCCTGTCGAGGCTGTGGCTTCGACAGCGGCGGCAAATTCAGGTTTGTAGCCCAGTTTCTTCATCATCGGAATCGTGAAGCTGCCGGAACCGACGACATTGCCTACCGAGGAACCGGAAACGGTGCCCTCCAGCGCGCTTGCGATGACGGCTACCTTCGCGGGTCCTCCCGAAGCCCAACCGGCTATGGCGTTGGAGATATCGATGAAGAATTGCCCGAGGCCGGTTTTCTCGAGAAAGGAGCCGAAGAGAATGAAGAGAAATATAAAGGTGCTTGATACACCTATCGGCGTGCCGAAGATACCCTCGGTCGTATACCACAAATGCTCGACCAGGGAGTCTATTGTGACGCCCCGGTGGGCCATCTTTCCAGGAAGATACGGCCCCGCAAAGGCGTAGGCGATGAAGACCAACGCGACAATGACGATTGGCAGACCGACTACTCGTCGCGCGGCTTCAAGCACCAAAATGACACCGATAATTCCGATTGCGATATCGAGTGGCGTCGCCATTCCTGACCGTTGGGACAAGGTATTCGTCCACAACAACGTTATGTAAAGTGGCGCGGCCGCTCCAAGGATAGAAAGGAACGCATCCAGAGGATGTATCTTCCTCCGTGACCATTTCTTGTTCGATGGATATAGAAGATAGATGAGACAGAACGCGAACGCTACGTGGATCGATCGTTGCATCATCGCGTCGAGAACGCCGAACATCGCCGTATATACTTGAAAAACTGAAAACACGATGCCTATCGCCGCGATTACCTTTCCAATGAACCCGGAGAGGACTCGGAAATCCGATTCCTTGTCGAACTGACGCATGACTTCGTCGGCGCTGACCAGAGCTTCACTGGCAGGCTCGATGATTTCTGGTTTACCACTCATGTGGAGCAATCTCCTTGCGATACGTTAAAATACCGCCTTCGCGGCCAGGAATAATTGGGTTTCCCGAGGGACCCAATTCGTAAAGGGATAGAAACAATCATCAATGATGAGTCCGTGCCCCTCGACGATCGAAACCATCAAAGGAATCACGGCAAACTCCCGCGACATATTCAAAATGAATTTTCCGTCGACGAGGCGATACCCATCTTCAGCATCGGACGGCATGCCCACACCTGTACTCTCGTACTCCAGCTCGAAAAGATGCATGATCGGCTTTTCGTTCGGCCCCATGATCACCTTGAATCGCTCGATCACCGGGGTCAGATGAAAAGAATGCACGAAAACGTGATCGAAGCGATCGTGTCGCAGAGGTATTTCAGCGATAATGCTTGATTCGCAATCCGAAATCACGAGATTAAAAGAACTTTCTGACGATTCAATACCCTGCGACGTTGCTTGGGCGATAACGGGCTGAATGCGGATTGCCAAAGCGAAAAGCGCGGTGAGAACCGCAAAACTTGCCCGTTTCATTGTAACGCCCTCCGAAAACAGGCGCTAGCGTAATACCTAGCGCCTGTTGATTTTATACCATTTCGAAAATCAGAAAAGCCCTATGATGGCGATTGAAAATGGGATTACTTGTTCTCGGCGAAAAATTTCTCAGCGCCTGGGTGCAGGGGAATGGACATTCCGTCGGTTCCCGTAGCGATCGTGGCATCGTTGCCCTTTTTATGGGAAGCCGCGAGCCGATCCCTGTTCGCATACATGGTCTTGAGAAGGTCGTACACGAGCTGCGCATCGAGCTTGGAGCTGACCGCGAGCATCGACTTGACCGAAACGGTATAGACATCGGACGTTTGGCCGATATAGGTGCCGGCTGGGAGTTTCTCGGCGGTGTAGAACTGGTACTTCGTCATGAGCTTTTTAGCGACTTCGCCGTCGATCGCGACCACGGTGATCTTCTTGGAAGCGCCTAAGTCCTGTATGGCCGCGGTTGGAGCGCCAGCGGTGTTGAAGGCGGCGTCGATGTTTCCGTCCTTGAGGTTAGAAGCGGATTCCGCGAAAGACAGGTACTGAACCTTGATGTCGGCATAAGAAAGTCCCGCCGCTTCAAGCACCTGCCGGGCGTTGAGTTCCACACCAGACCCCGCCGCGCCCACGGAGACTCTCTTGCCTTTGAGATCCTGCACAGTCTTGATGCCGGAGTCCTGGAGGGCCACGAGCTGGACGGTCTCGTTATAAATGCACGCTAGTCCACGGATATCCTTGGTGCCTTTCCCTTTGTAGATTTCGAGATCGTTGAGTGCGTAATATGCCGCATCGTTCTGCACGAATATTACATCGACCTCTCCCTTGGCGAGCATGGCGATATTGGCCGCCGAGGCGCCGGTGGCGGTGGCGTTGGCGTTCATCTTAGGGATGTTCTTGTTCCAAATCTCCGCAAGAGCGCCGCCCAGCGGGAAATAAGTACCGGCGGTGCCACCGGTCGCGATGGTCAAGAATTTTTGCTGCGCGCCCAGAGCGCCTGCGGCGACGAGCAGACAGAAGAGAACTGCGAGTGACTTCTTCATTTCAACCTCCGAGAAACGATTTGGTTCGGTTTCGCCAACGCGAAGGCGAAGGACGAAAACCCGACCCGAGCTAGTATAAATCGACTTTAATCATACTGCAATGGAGAATCACTGCTATTCGCCTAAACGCCAGTCTTTCGGCTCGATACCAGGGGATCGAAAAATAGCCTCCTCCCTTAGTTGAACAGTCAGTTCGGCTCGTGTATGGTTGTCCTGGCGTCCGGCATCCTACGATTCGGGACCCGCAGGATTCGGAAGCCGGATGGCTCTGTTTGCTAGGGGGGGGTGGGTTGCACATGATATCCTGTTCGCCTTGGAACGATGGTTTCGAGCTGGTCTTCGGCGACCGTTGCCTCTTTCGCCATTCTTCCAAGTCGCCCGGACTTTTCTTCAGCCGCGCGACGGTTTCGACATCGAATTCGAAATTAAAATTTCCCCTTTTATGGAAGGGCTTCGGTCCTTGCGCCATAAACGCTAAGACCGCGGAATATCTGCTCAGTTTTCCCGGAGGTGTCACGGCGAGACTGGAATTCTCGGGCAGATCCGTGGGGATACGTTTTTCCAGTTTGCCCGGCGATGGAAAAGCGCTCGGGTTGCGATTCCCTTTGGTCCAGGCTGAGCGTTTTTTCGGCCTGGGGCCTTCGGCGGAGCTGCGGTTGCGCGGCGGCACGAGATATTACTTAGTGCCGGATTCGGAGAACCGGACGAAAAAATCCCCATCGGTTTTTTCCTCCCGGAATTGGTGGATGCGCTGCGAAGACCTAGCTGCGGGGGCCGCGTGGAGCTTTGGGGGAGATCGCGCCGACCTTCGCTTCGCGGGAATACCGAAGGAAATTATCATAGGCGCGGGAAGAAATCCTGCGGAAGCGATGGAGTCCCTCGCCGCCCGGGTGAAACCGAGGGAAGGAAGCGTGGCGACTAATTCCCTCGATGTAGCCAGGCTCGCGGCGAGCGCCCCAATCTTGCGTCTTTCCAGCCGGGGGCCGCGCTATGAGGAACTGAGGCCCTTGTTCGAAGGCGCCGGCATGGAATTCGGTCTGATCATCGACGACAGTGCGGGCGATGAGCAGAAGATCGAGGCTGGGCGCATTAGCAGGGATTTCTGGAATTCCCTGCTGCACGATTCGGGGTTTAGAGCAATAGAAGAAACAGCGGGGACCGGGCGGTACTCGAGAACGATCACCGCCGAGGTTTTATCGCTTTCGTTTTCCGGCGGGCTCAACCCATTCATACCCGTTCGACGGGGCTTCGGGGTTTCGGAAGCCGAGAGCTCCTTCCTGCCATGTCTGGATCTGGCGCCCTTCGGCCCCCTCTTCGAACTCACGCTCGAATCGGCTCAAGGTATCGGCCGGGGCTTGCGAGAAAGACTTGCCGTAGCCTCGACCCTTTTCGGGATGATGAAACCCTACAGGGAACGATGCGCCCGCGAATGGAAGGAAATGGGAATCCCAGCCCTGAGGCATCCGGCTTTTCTCATTTCCGAAGCCAGCGAAAGCGGCCAAGGCCTTTGGAATATCGATGACGAGTATCTCTTTGGCCAGGACCTGTTGGTCGCCCCCGGGAAGGATCGCAGGAGGGCGTTGGCCCGATCGAGCAGGACCCTTGTTCTGCCGCCCGGCCAGTGGGTGCATCTTTGGACCTCGCGCAGCTATCCGCCGGGCGTGACGACGGTGGAGGATCCTCTCGGAAGACCGGCGGCATTCTACAGAAAAGAGAGCGAATTCGCCTCGCTATTCGACGAGATCCGGAAAAAGGCCGCCCGTCTGGGCTGAACGGGGGCGCGTTCAGCCGTTTAGCGCTATTCCTGCCGGGACCCGCCGGGATTCATCGCCTCGAAAGGAGGACGACTGCCCTGGCTTCAACGGCTTCGCCGGAACCCACCGCGCCGAA
>CAYVOD010000019.1:9761-26529 GCA_964453055.1 uncultured Treponema sp.
TGGGGGGTCTGGGCGGCCTTGATGCCGCTGCGTTCGGGGTGGGCGGAAACGAAGCCCGCCTGATCGACGATCTTGGGAGTGTCGGCCAGGTCGCTCAAGGGGAGACAGGCTCCCTTCTCGCGGGTCGTTCGGAGCACCGAAGACACCGTGGAGGCATCGACCCAGGGCCGCGCCGCGTCGTGGATGAGGGCGATGAGGCTGGATAGGGGGAGCGACGCGGCGCGGGCTTCCGCGAGGAGCCCTTCCAGGCCCAGGGAAACGGAAGCCTGGCGGCTGGCTCCCCCGGGCAGGAAGCGCAGCCCGCAGGGCAGTTTCCCTAGCTTTTCCAGGAGAACGGGATCGAGCGCTTGGCGGAATTCCTCGAGCAAAGGCTCGGGATAAGTGATGGCGACTCCCAGAAGATCCTGAATGCCGGTAAAGGGCTCGAGCGCCGCCTGGAGAACTGTTTTCCCCTCGATCCTCACCAGCTCTTTCTTGGATTTTCCGAAACGGCTGCTCGATCCCGCGGCGGTGAGGAGCAAGAACACCCCTCCCCGGAGCGGAAGCGAGGGTTTCGGAATGCTTGGCTTTTCCCGGCTAACCGGTTCCATGGCGCTAGCGCTCCAGGCGGGCGAGAATGAGCTGGACTATCTCTTCCTTTGGCTTTCCGAGGGAATAGGAGATTTCGTCCTGAAGAAGGTTTATCGCCGAATCGTAAAGCTTGCGCTCGAGGATAGGAAGTTCCTTTATTTTCGATCTGTGGTAGAGAGAACGCACCACTGAGGCGATATCCATGATCGACCCTTTCTTGAGCAGGTCGAGATTCATCTGGTAGCGGAGCTTCCAGTCCGATGGTATGGGGGCGTAGTCCTCCGAAATGAAGATGAGGGCTTTTTCGGCTTCATCGCTGGGTACTATGGGACGCAAGCCGAGGCTTTCCGCCTTTTCCACGGGGACCATGACTGTCATATCGGAAAATTCGAGATAAATGATGTAGTAAAGGATCTTGGAATCCTTGAAGGATTTTTCCCGAATTTCCAGGATGCGGCCGACTCCTTGGCTAGGATAGACAACGCGTTGATCTATCGAGTAGGCGGGGACCTTTGTGTTCTCCATATCAACTCATTATAGCCGAAAAAAGGCCTTTCGTCAAAGCGTGGACAGCCTTGCGGGCAGGGTATTCGAGAGGTATTGTTCGAAGAGCCTTGTTTCGAGGAGAGCCTGTCCGTGTCGATTCCCTGGTGGAAACAAGCGGTGTTTTACCAGATCTATCCCAGAAGCTTCAAAGATTCCGACGGCGATGGAATCGGCGACTTGGAAGGACTGCGGAGCAAGCTGGAATACCTTTCCTGGCTGGGCGTCGATGCCTTGTGGATCTCCCCCTTCTTTCCGAGCCCCATGAGAGATTTCGGTTACGACGTGGCCGACTATAGGGCTATCGATCCCCAATTCGGAACGATGGACGATTTTATCGCCCTGATAAAGGAGGCCAAGGCCAGAAATTTGAAGATCATCCTCGACTTGGTGGCTAACCACAGTTCCGACCAGCACCCCTGGTTTATTAAAGCCCGGGAATCGAAACAGTCCCCGCGCCACGACTGGTACATCTGGTCTCCGAAGAACAAAGGAATACCCAACAACTGGAAGGCGCTTTTCGAATTGAAAAGCGCATGGCACCTCAACGACCGGACTGAGGAGTATTATCTCGGCACATTCACAAAGCACCAGCCCGAATTCGACTGGCGCGATCCGGGGCTGAGAGCTGAATTCTACGACATCATGCTTTTCTGGTACGGCTTGGGCGTGGACGGATTCAGGCTCGACGTGGCGACGGCGTATTGCAAAGATCCGGGACTGCGTTCCAATCCTCCATCCATGGTAGCCATACCGGATTTTTTCCAGCGGCACATCCACGACAGAAACCATCCCGATTTTCATGGGATTTTCAAGGAAATGCGATCGGTGGCGGATAAAAAGGCTTCGCCCGAGGCTGGGGCCAGCCTGCCTGGACAGCGGGTGCTCATAGGCGAGCCTCATGGCCAGAGCCTCGAACTTTCCGCTTCCTGTTACGGCCAATCGGACGACGAGCTGAATTTAGCCTTCGATTTCGATTTCCTAAGCCAAAAATGGGAAGCGGAGTCTTTTCGAAGCGCAGCCGAAGCCTGGTACCAGGCGCTGCCCGGGCATGGCTGGCCGAGTCTCGTGTTGAGCAATCATGATAAACCTCGTCATATCTGGCGCTATCGAAGCGCCGATAAAAAACTTACCGTTGAGCGCGCCAAGGTAGCGGCCGCCATGCTCCTCTGCTTGAGAGGTACTCCTTTTCTTTATTACGGGGAGGAGATAGGCATGAATTGCCACCGTCTCGCCAGAAAGGATTTGCGGGATCCCCTGGGCATAAATACCTGGCCTATAGGATTTCTGGGGAGGGATCCTTCCAGAAGGCCTATGCAATGGGACGCCAGCGACGACGCGAGCTTTGGTTCCGCCGAGCCCTGGCTGCCCTTCGATCCCGAATGGCGGGCGTGCAACGTCGCGGCGCAGCGCGGAGATCCTTCTTCCCTCCTGGAATGGTACCGCTCCCTCTTGCTCCTGCGCCGCTCAAAGACCGCGCTGCGCCGCGGCTCTCTCCGGTTCATCGACGGCCCCAAGGGCCTTCTGGCCTGGGAGAGGACCTTGGGCGCCGAAACCAGTGCCGCGAGCTCCGCCGAAACCCGCGCCTCGGCCTCCGACGAGGCAGCGTCCGCGCCCTCCGCCGGTAGCGCCGCCGGAGTTCCGTTCGGAGCCTCCGTTGAAGTCTCCAATGAGGTCTCCGCTAAAGCGCATGGATGCGCGGGCATCAGCCAGCGGAGACTCAGAAGCCCTGCGATAAGGATCTTTCTCAACTTCAAATCGGTGCCGCTCAACATCGAACTCGATTCGCCCGTGAAAATACTCGTGTCCAATAAACGGGAATCCGGGCGCGCGATTCCTTCTGGCGCCTTCATCCTCCAGGCTTCCGAGGCCTTGATAGGCGAAAAAATTGACTAGCCGTACATTTATGCGTCCCATCTTTATGGCGCGACTTTGTTTTGCCTTGGGGTAATATTTTAGATATTTTCTATATAACAAGCTGCGCTTGACCGGCAGCGAAACGCGCGCCCTCGAGGCGGAACGCTCGGCCCGCGCGCCAAGGAGAATTTCGTGAAAATTGAACAGAATCCCAAGAAACCGCTCTTTTATTACTACGGTCTCGTCTTGCTGGTGGTCTTGGTCCTCAACGCCTTCATCTTCCCTTCCATGGCGGAAAGCAAAATAGTGCAGACCGATTATAAAAATTTCCTTTCCCAGATCCAGTCGGGAGTCGTTCGATCGGTCCAGATAGACGAAACCCAAATTCGGTACACCGCCGTGGATTCGGCCGGCAAAGAAACCATCTACAACACCGGAAAGGTGGACGACCCCGCCCTGGTGAACAGGTTGTACGACGCGGGCGTGGAATTCAGCCAGGTGATACCGAAACAGAATTCTCCCTTGATTTCACTGCTGAACTGGATCCTCCCCTTGGCCCTGTTCATCGGAATCGGACAGCTGATGGCCAGCAGGATGGGGGGCAAGTTGGGCGGCATGGGCAACGCAATGGCCTTTGGCTCGAGCAAGGCCAAGATTTACGTCGAGGCTCAGACGGGCAAATCTTTCGCCGACGTGGCCGGGGCCGACGAAGCGAAGGAAGCGTTGCAGGAGATCGTCGAGTTCCTCCACAATCCCGGCAAGTACAAGGAAATCGGGGCATTGGTTCCCAAGGGCGCCCTTCTGGTCGGCCCTCCCGGAACAGGCAAGACCCTCCTGGCCAAGGCAGTGGCGGGCGAGTCGAAGGTGCCTTTCTTCTCGATCTCGGGACCTGAGTTCGTGGAGATGTTCGTGGGCATGGGCGCCGCGCGGGTGAGGGACTTGTTCAAGCAAGCGAAGGAGAAAGCCCCCTGCATCGTGTTCATCGACGAGATCGACACGATCGGAAAATCGCGCAACTCCGGTATCTACGGCGGCAACGACGAGCGCGAGCAAACCCTCAACCAGCTGTTGACCGAGATGGACGGCTTCGAGCCCGACAAGGGCGTCGTCATCCTCGCCGCCACCAACAGGCCAGAGACGCTGGACAAAGCCCTCCTGCGCCCCGGGCGCTTCGATAGGCGCATCCCCGTCGAACTTCCCGACCTCGCTGGCCGCGAGGCAATTCTCAAGGTCCACGCCAAAAAGGTGAAGATGGGCCAGGACATTGATCTCAACGCCATCGCCAGGGCCACCTCGGGCGCCTCCGGCGCCGACCTGGCCAATATCATCAATGAGGCCGCCCTGCACGCCGTCAAGCTGGGGCGAAACGAGATCAGCCAGATCGACCTCGACGAGTCGGTGGAAGTGGTCATCGCCGGTTATCAGCGCAAGAACGCCGTCATCTCTGCCAAGGACAAGCAGATCATCGCCTATCACGAAATCGGCCACGCCCTCGTCGCGGCGAAGCAGAAAGATTCGGCGCCGGTGCACAAAATCACCATCGTGCCCAGAACCTCGGGCGCCCTCGGCTACACCATGCAGGTGGATCAAGTGGAACAGATACTGCTCTCAAAGGAACAGGCTCTTGATAAAATCGCCGTCCTCATGGGCGGAAGGGCTTCCGAACAGTTGGTTTTCGGCACGATAACCACGGGGGCGGCCAACGACATAGAGCAGGCTACCAAGATGGCAAGGGCCATGGTCACGCGCTTCGGCATGAGCGATGTCTTCGGGATGATGGCTCTGGAGACGGTTAACAATCCTTATCTCGGCAACGATTCCACACTCACGGTCTCTCCCTCCACCGCGGCCAAGATCGACGAGGAGGTGCTCAAGATCATCCAGTCCAGCTTCGACCGGGCGACAACGATCCTGAAGGATAACAGGGAGAAGATGAACGAACTCACCCAATGCCTCCTCAAGAAGGAAACCATGACGGGCGAGGAGTTCATGCAGGTGCTGAACTGCACCGAGGAATGCGAAAAGTGCTGAAGTAAACCCTCGCGAACGTTGCCAAATATTCTAGTCACTCCTCGTTACTTTTTCCAAATTTTCTTGACAGGATATAAAAGTATCCTAGAATTAATGATGAAAAAGTATCGAGGAGGATCGCGATGAAAAACGTGCAGTCGTTGGCATTCTCGGACTGTTTCTTGTCTTGATTTTCTTCGGTTGTAATCTAGGCGGAAATGATATTTCAATCGATAGCGACGAGGCAAAATCTCTTTATCTGGCGGCCTCCGAGGCGCTCTACGACGAGGTCGATCCTTTAGGAGAAAATTCGGAAAAGGGATTTTCGTCCAAGGAAACGACTACTGTACCAATAGATCACGTGCTGCCTCCAAGATCCGCAAATGGGGTAACCTTGTCCGGGACAGTCACCGGAACCATTTCATCGGATATGCCGACAAATCTATCTGAAGGTACCTTCACAAATTCCGTCAATATCACCATGGACATTGAAGGCACGATGGACGAAGTCGAAGTACCGGATCCCGACGATCCGTCTACGACTTATAAAATTTCCGGCACTCTAGAACATTATATGTCCATGGTTATGAATATGACCATGACGATAGCAGCTGATAGTCTCACCATCACGCCGGGCGGGACTCTCGATCTCGAAATACGGCATTCAAGCACATTTACCGTGATAAAGAGCGACGGAAGCCAGATTAGCTTCGAACTCGTGTTTAATGACAAGCCGGCCCAGATCAACCTTGGGAACTTAGGACCAGGTTCTGGCGGCCAGATGCCAAACGGGGCTGACGCGTACCAAAAAACGGCGAAATTGTACACGTACGACAAAAACGGCAATTTGCTCACCGAAGCTGATGTCTCCATCATGGACGTCCCCTGGATGATGGGTAATCTCATGGGAGGTGGGGGAACTCAGGGCGGTGGTGAAGAACCGCCACCGCCACCTCCTCCACCGCAGTCATGATACAATTTTACTAAGCGGAAAAACCACATTAACGCTTGATTTATCTATATGACCATCGAGGGCCTATGGTATAATTCCCTAGGCCCTCCGTTTTCATCTCGACATTGCTAGATACTCCAGGGCGGCACTACAGAGTCTCCGCATGAAGAAGTTTGTACAAATATTGTCGCGCCGCTCGACGGCGGTATTTTTCTCCTTCGCCATACAGCTCGTAGTCCTCGTGGCGGTCCTCGCAGGCTTTTCGGATTCCTTGTACCTATTCAGCGCCGCGAGCCTCGCCCTGAGCTTCGTCGTCGTCGTCTGGATTCTCAACGACTCGAAAAATCCCGCCTTCAAGCTCGCCTGGATCATCCTAATCCTGGTTTTCCCGATCTTCGGGGGAATCTTTTATCTTTTATTCGGGAGGAACAGGCTCGATAACCGGTTGCGCAGAGGTTTGGCCAAGGCGGCCGCCATTGGCTCGAGCGGGGAATCGCGGGAAGAGAGGGAGCGGCTCGCCCAAGACGCCCTCGAGAAACTCGAGAAGCTGGATCCGGACGCCGCCGCCCAAGCCCGCTACATTAGCAAGGCTTCAAAGACGAGACTTTCCGGCCTGAGCGACACCGTATATTTGAGCCCCGGCGAAGAGGCCTTTTCCGCGATCCTTCGGGAGCTCGAAGCGGCGCGGCGGTATATCTTCCTGGAATTTTTCATTATCGCCGAAGGCGGAATGTGGGCGGCGGCGCTCGAGATTTTAGAGCGAAAAGCCAAAGCCGGACTGGACGTGAGGGTTATGTACGACGATTTCGGCTCCATGGGCCGCCTGCCCAGGGATTATCCCAAAGCCCTCGCGTCGAAAGGGATCCGCTGCGCGGTGTTCAACCCCTTCAAGCCCATACTTTCATCGACCCTCAACCACCGGGACCATAGGAAAATCCTCGTGATCGACGGCCGCGTGGCCTTCACCGGCGGCATAAACCTGGCGGACGAGTACATCAACAAGCTTAAGCGCTTCGGGCATTGGAAAGACAACGCCCTCATGATCAGGGGCGAGGCGGTGGAGGACTTCGCCCGGATGTTCCTGAGCCTGTGGAACTTCGCGGCATCCGATGCTTCCGGCCTGCCGCCGCCCTTTGACGGCTATCCTCAGCCTGGCGCCGAAGGCGACGGATTCGTCCTGCCCTACGAGGACAATCCCCTAGACGAGGAAACACTGGGGGTGAATGTCTATCTCAGCTTGATAATGAAAGCCAGGCGCTATCTCTACATAACGACGCCGTACCTCATCATCGACGAGGGGCTTTCGGGCGCCCTCTGCCTGGCGGCGAAAAGCGGGGTAGACGTCCGGATCATCACCCCAGGAGTGCCGGACAAATGGTACGTGCACTCGGTTACCAGGGCGAACTATCGGCCTTTGATCAAATCGGGAGTGAAGGTTTTCGAATACAGCCCGGGATTCATACACTCGAAGAGTTTTCTCTCCGACGACAAAGTGGGAACGATAGGCACGATAAACCTGGACTTCCGAAGTTTCTACCTCCACTTCGAGTGCGGAGTTTGGCTTTATGGATGCGAGAGCCTTGGAACCCTGAAAAACGATTTTCTAGCCACCCAAGCTCTTTGCAGGGAAATTACTCTGCAAGAGCTCGATGCGGAAAAATTAAGGCGTAAGGCGTCGGGGTGGTTGTTTAAGATTTTTTCCCCGCTTTTCTGAGCTCTACCGCTCTCAAACGGAGCTTAAACTCAGATGGCTCCCGGAATGGTCCTTTCCATCTGGCCGATCTCGAAGGCTTGGGAAGAGATGATATGCCCCTGTTCTTCGATATATGCCTTGACGATATCTCCGATGGACACGACTCCCACGAGCTTGTCGCCGTCCTTCACCGGCAAATGCCTGAATTTCCTGGCTGTCATGAGCTTCAGGCAGTCTTCTATGGGTGTGTTGAGTTCCACAAACCAGGGGTCGGGAGTCATTATCTCTTTCACCTGGGAGATATCGCAATTTCGTCCTTTGATGATGATCTTCCTTGCGAAGTCGCGTTCGGAGAATATTCCGACGAGCTTGCCAGCGTCGTTGGTGACCACGATGGCGCCGATGTTTTTTTCGGCCATCTTCACCAGGGCGTCGATAACCAAGGCTTCCATGCCGATGCTGACGATTTCGCTCCCCTTGCTGGCCAAAACATCTTTCACTTTCTTCATTTCATCAACCTCCTTAAAATAACCATATATGCTCCGTAGACTATATATTAGTTATTTTTAATATACCAATAATAGAGACTATAGTCAGTATTTATGCGTTATCAAGTTTCAATTTGGATATAGCCTGGATTATCGCTATCTTTGACATATAAGTATTCCTGAATATAGGAAAATCTTATTTAAAGGAGTGGTATATGTCATTTACGGTACCAGCTTTACAGTATGCTTTCGATGCCCTCGAACCCCATATCGATGCAGAAACCATGAGCATCCATCATGGCAAGCACCATGCCGCCTACGTTTCGAACCTCAACAAGGCTATCGAGGGGACTGAATACGCCGCCTGGAGCCTCGAGAAATTGGTCCGCGACTGGGACAAGCTGCCCGACGCAATCAAAACCGCGGTGAGGAACAACGGCGGAGGACACTACAATCACAGCTTTTTCTGGGAAAGTCTCGCCCCGAACGCTGGCGGCACGCCCTCGGGCGCTCTTGCCGACGCTATCGAAAAAGAGCTGGGCGGCTTCGACGCTTTCAAGGTTGAATTCAAGAAAGCGGCCCTGGGCCGATTCGGCTCAGGCTGGGCCTGGCTTTCGTACGACGGCACGTCCGGGAAACTCGTCATCGGGTCTACAGCGAATCAAGACAATCCCTTGGCCGGGGGCTTGACCCCGCTTCTGGGCGTCGATGTCTGGGAACACGCTTATTACCTGAAATACCAGAACCGCCGGGCGGATTATCTGGACGCGTTCTTCAATGTCATCGATTGGAAAAAGATCGAGGAGCGCTTCGCGGAGGCTCGTGGCTGAAGGGATTTCACGTAGCCGCTATCGCAGTTGTCGCGACGGTCGGCGAGATAAAAAAAGAAGCCCGCGCATCGCCCATCAGGGACGCGCGGGCCCTTTTTTTAGCCCCTAGGGGAGTCGAACCCCTCTTTAAAGATTGAGAATCTTTTGTCCTAACCGATAGACGAAGGGGCCGCGTGAAGGGAAAAACTCTCGTCGAGAGTTTTTCCCTTGCGAGGTGATTTCCCCAGGGAGGATTCGAACCCCCACAAGCAGATCCAGAGTCTGCCGTGCTACCATTACACAACCGGGGAATGCACGCGAACCGGCGCTTACAATAACGTCCTAGGGGCTTTTTAGTCAATCCCTGGAGTATTCGGCCCCGGACCTGCGGATGTCGAAAAGCTCGAGCTGGGGCCGTTCTTCCCCGTTCCAGCGGTTGACGCCGAGCTTGAAGAGCAAGTCGACCTTGTCCCTTGTCTTGAAGGAAAAATCCCGCTCTAACCGTTCCGCGCCGTCCCAGAGAAGGGCGGGCCACTTGTAGGCTCCGAAATCCAGGGTGAGCTTGAGGTGGCTCTTGGCCGAGCGGCCTACGATCTGGGCATCCACCATGGGTACTTCCCGGGCCATGAAAACAAGCGGCGGGTTGCCTTCGCCGAAAGGCTCGAACCGAGCCCAGACTTTCTGCAGCTCCGGCCGGAGGTAGGCATGGGGGAGCTCCGCATCGATAACGAGACATTCATCCGTCTCTGCCGTATCGCTTTTCTGGAGCTCCTTTTCGGCCTTGTCGACGAACACTTCCCAGTTCTCCCGGGTCAGGGAAAAGCCGGCGGCGGCGTCATGGCCGCCATAATCGATGAATAGGTTCGAACAGGCTTCCAGGAGTCCGGAGATTTTGTAACCATTGGCGCTGCGGACCGATCCGACCACGGTACCGTCCTCCCTGAAGGCCGCGACTATGGCAGGCACCTTGAAGGTACCCGTCATCCGGGAGGCCAGGAGTCCCGTGATGCCGCTTTTCACCAGCGGGGATCCGAGCAGGACGAATCGGCGGCCGTTTTTCTCGAAACTTTCTCCGGCGGAAGGGTAGAGGGCTTCCCAGGCTTCTGAGCCCATTTTCTTGCGTTCGCTGTTCGCCTCGACGATAGCCTCTCCGGCTTCGATTCTCCCAGAAGCTTCCTTGTCCATCAGAAGCTTCAGGGCGATCTCGGGCTTGCCGATCCTGCCCGCCGCGTTCAGCAAGGGGGTTATCTGCCAGGCTATTTCGGTTGCTTTGAGATTACGGCTTAACCCCTGGAGCTGAAAGAGCTCTTTCAGGCCGTTCCTGGGCATTTGGGCGATCGAAGCCAGGCCGCGACGCACGATGATGCGGTTTTCGTCCTGCAATGGCATTATGTCCGCGATGGTGCCCAGGGTGGCGAGCTGGAGCAGCTGATCCGGCCCTCCGAACGGCGCGAAGGCTTTTTCCCAGGCGAGGGCTTCGAAGGCTGCTTTCAGGGCGTCGATATCCCCGGCGGGTTTTTCGGCGTAGAGGTCCACCTTGAGCAGCCGCCGTAGCTCCGCCAAGGTCCTGCCAGCCCACGCGGGGAAGAGAAGAGCTCCCTCGTCAGCCAGATCGAAGCTTTCGATTTCTATTGACGAGCCGAAAAGGGCGCGCGCCTTTCCGTTCAGGTCTTTTTTCCCCCAGACGAAGATCGAGCGATCGTTCAAGAAACGGGCTAGTCTTTCCAGGACGCTTTGAACCTTGTTTTCGGTCAGGGTTTCTGAAAAGCGACCGGTCTCGACGAGATTGTGAAGCTTTATCGCCTCGATTTTCCAGCTATGCTCATCCCCTTCCTTCGTATCGCAAATGCTCAGGAGGGCGGTGGGCTGCTTGTAGAGCGAAGTCTTGCCCAGGGCGCAGGCGGCGGCCAGCTTGAAGGCCACCCCGGCTCCCGCCAAATCCCTGAAAGGATAGCCGCAGCCTTCGATTTTGGGATCTATCACCGACAAGGCTACAGGCGGCTCGCTCGCCTGGAGGCGATGATGGTCGCATACGATGACGTCTATCCCTAGCTCCGATGCCCGCGCTACCTCGGCGTGATTGGAGATGCCGCAGTCCACGGTGATTATGAGGCCTGGGCCCTTGGCAGCGAATGCCTCGAGAACGGGGAGGGATAGCCCGTAGGGCTCCTCGCCTTGGGGAACGCGATATTCGGCCTCGATGCCCAGGGCGGCCAGGGATTCCACGAGCAGGGTCGTGGCCGTCACTCCGTCGGTATCGCTGTCGCCGAAGACCAGGACCCGCTCGCCTTCGTCGGCGGCCAGGAATATCCTGTCCACAGCGTCCTCCATGGCGCTGAAGAGAAAGGGATTGCGGAGGTGGCGGAGATCGTTTTCCAGGTAGTAGAGGACCTGGGAGGCCTGGCTCTGCTTTCGGCGGGCCAGTATCGCGGCGCTGAGGCTGTCTATTCCAAAGCGGCGGACCATGGTCTTGACCGCTTCCTGATCTATTTCATCCTTGATCCATCTCATGAATTGGAAAGCTCCTCCAGAACGAGGGGGCTTTCCCTCGGGGGTTTTTCGGAGATTTTAAGGGCCTTGACGGCCAAATCCATGGCCGGGCCGAGGCAGGCCCGGTCCTTGCCGTAAATGCTGGCTACCAGATCGCCCTGGCGGACGGCGTCGCCTTTTTTGCGACTGAAGATGAAGCCGACATCGGGCCGAACCTGATCGGCCGTCGTGTTTCTGCCGACGCCGAGAATCACTCCCGCCAGCCCGACCGAGTAGGCGTCTATCGAGGCGATATGACCGGAGACGGGAGCCCTCAGCTCGACGCTATAGGAAGAACGATAGTTTCCTCTGAGCTCCGCGAGGCGCGTGAGGTCTCCGCCCTGGCGGCTTACGTTTTTATAAAAGAGTTCTAGGGCTTTCCCCGAGGACAGGGCTGCCCCGCAGAGAGCCTCACCTGCTTCGACCGTGGCGGCTTTGCCGGAGCTGACCAGCATCCAGGCGCCAAAGCGCAGGGTCAAGGCCATGACATCCTCCGGCCCCCTGCCTTCCAGGCAATCGAGGGTTTCCTCGATTTCGAAAAAATTGCCAACCTTGCGGCCTAGCGGCTCGCTCATGTCGGTGATGAGGGCGACGACCTTCTTGCCCATGGACTCGCCGGTATTCACCAGGCTAGCCGCCAGGGCCCTGGCCTCGTCCCGGGTTTTCATGAAGGCGCCGGGTCCGCATTTGACGTCGAAGACCAGGGATTGCGCGCCCTCGGCGACTTTTTTGGAAAGGATGGACGCGGTGATGAGGGGGACGGATTCCACCGTGGCGGTGACGTCCCGAAGGGCGTAGAGCTTCTTGTCCGCCGGCACGACTCTCGCGCTTTGCCCCGTCATGGCAAAGCCTTCGGCTTCGAGGCCTTCGCGGAACGCTTTCAGGTCCAGGTCCGTTCTGTAGCCAGGGATTGATTCTAGCTTGTCCAGGGTGCCGCCGGTGTGGCCTAAGGCCCTGCCCGACATCATCGGCACCTTGGCGCCGCAGGCCGCGACGATGGGCGCCAGGGGAAGGGAGATTTTATCGCCCACGCCTCCGGTGGAGTGCTTGTCCACGAAGGGACCTGCCAGCCCGGATAGGTCCATCGTCTCGCCCGAATCGAGCATGGCCGAGGTGAGGCTGGCCGTTTCGGAGGCTTCCATGCCTTTGAAATAAATGGCCATGAGCAGGGCCGAAGCCTGGTAATCGGGGATGGAGCCTTCCACGTAGCCCCGGATGAAAAAATCGATTTCAGCCTTGGAAAGGCTCAAGCCCGAGCGCTTTTTCATGATGATGTCGACGGCTCTCATAGACTCTCCTTTCCCTGGATATACGGTGACAATCGCATACTATACTTCATTTCGGGCCGGCGGTTAATGCCGGATCGATTTCGAGGCTCAAAAGGACGCCCTCCGCCGCTTTCTGTGAAAGGTAATAGAGGAGGGAACGAAGCGAATCGAGGTTTCGCCTTACTCCGTCCGGAAGGCCGCAGTCTTGGATTTTCGCCGCGTCGAGTCTTTCCAGGATTTCGATATCCTCGGCGCTCAGCCCTATTCCTTGGGCCTCGCATCCTGGGCAGGCGAAGCCTTCGAGGCGTGGGGAATAATAAAGCCGGGGAGTCGAGGTGGGAGTGTCCCGGGCCGTCTGTATTCGCTTTCCGCAGGCGACGCAGTGGCTCCAATCCGGCTCGAGGCCCATGATCCCGAGGGATTTCCAGAGAAAGGCCAGAAGCTTGATCTCCACTTCCTCCTCCGAAGCCGCCTCGAGGGCGCGCAAGAGGGAAAGGCAGAGAGCGAGCAGGCTTTGGTATTCGCCGCCGCAGCCCTGGGTTTTTATCGCTATCTCCGCCATTACCGATGCCGACCAGAGCTTGGCGTAGCTTTCGCGGATGCCCTGGAAGGATTCGAGGATGCTCAGGTCGTTCAGTTTCCTGTAATGCTTGACCGGATCGGCGTAGACAAAGGCCTGGGCGGCCACGAAGGGGGCAGCTGAGGAACGCAGCGAACTCTTGGCTCCGCCGAAGAGGAAGACGTCGATGATCCCTTCCTCGGCGGTGAGGAGGCTCAGTATGCGGTGGCCCGCGGGGCTGTCCTTGGCCCGGAGTATCAAGGCCCCGTATCGTTCCAGTCTATCGGGCATAGCGTGCCGATAACCTTATCAGTCCTCGTCCTCGACGATCCACCAGCGCACGCCCCCCGATTCGCCACGCTTGAGGCGTTCCTGCCTTTCCTTTTCGATACGCGTCTGTTCCCTTCGCTTATACGAGCGGGACCAGAGCCAGGACGCGCCAAAGCCGCCGAGGTGGGCGAGGTAGGCGGTGCCGCCTGCGCTCAGGCCTGAGAGGCCGCCGAAAACCTGCAGGAGGAACCAGAAGCCGATCACCAGCCAGGCCGAAAGGGCGGTGGGAATGAAGTTGAAAAGAAGGACGATAACCTTGTTGCCGGGGAAAAGCACGAGGTAGGAGGCGAGAACGGCGGAAATCGCTGCCGAGGCGCCGACCAGGGGGACTTCGGCCGCCGCTCCGCCGGCGATGGAGGCGGCCGCTACATGGGCGAGGACGCCGAGGCTTCCCGCTATGAGGTAGAGGGCGAGGTATCTGCGCCTGCCGAGGCGGCATTCGACATTGTCGCCGAAAATGCCCAGGAAGAGCATGTTGCCGAAGAGATGGGCAATGCCGGCATGGGCGAACTGGCTGGTGAGTATGGTCAGAAGGCCTCTTCCCCTGATGATTTCCGAAGGTACGACGGCCATGGCGAGGGTGGCTGCTTCGTTCCTTCCAAAGCGCTGGATGAAGATGAAAACCGCCAGGTTGACTAAGACGAGAAGCCAGGTCGCGATGGCCGGTCCTCTTTTGCAGCTGTTCTGGTCGCCTATAGGTAACACGCGTTTCTCCTGTTGCGATAAATATAGTGTAAACAAGATCGCATGGCTATATTGGATAAAGAGAACCGGCCGCGCGGCTGCAGGGTCGGAGCAGGGCGAGAGTTGAAGCGGCTCGCCCATCCATGGTACAAAAGTACGATGACGCAAGCGCTGATTTTCGATCTGGACAACACCCTTTATTCCGAAGCCACGGGTCTCGAATTGAAGGTGTTGGAGAAAATCAACGAATACGTCTCCTCTTACATGGGCTGGCCGCTGGAGGAAACCCACCCGAAGCGGAGAGAAAGAGCTCGCCGTTTTGGCACGACCTTGGAGTGGCTGGTCTTCGAGGAAGGCTTGCAGGACGTGGATGGCTACTTCGAGTATATTCATCCCGCGGGGGAGGAGGACTGCTTTTCCCCCGATCCGGCCCTCAAGACACTTCTGGAGTCGCTGGAGTATCCGAAAATAATCCTTACCAACGCTCCGATGGAACACGCCGAGAGGGTGCTCAAGGCGCTGGGCATAGAGCGCTGTTTTTCCCGCGTTTTCGATGTCCGGTATAACGGCCTCGTCGGCAAGCCACACCCTAAATCCTTTCTTCGCGCGCTGGAGGAATCGAACTTCCATCTGGAATCTACGGTTTTCATAGACGATAGCCCCAAATACATACGCGGCTACAAAGCCTTAGGCGGTAGAGCCATACTTAAGGACGAACTCGATCGTTTCGCCGATCTGGAATTCGAGCGAATCCGTTCCCTGTACGAACTACCTGAAATTCTCTGACGCTTTTTCGACCCGGGCGCTTACTCGCTCTTGGCTGAGGTGCCTAATGAGAGCGCGATGAGGGTCGCGGCGAAGGGAATCGCCAGGATGAATTCGCTGGGTATCCCGAATTGGCCCTGTGCGTAGTTGGAAAAACTCTCGGCCAGGGCGAAGACGAGACAGGCGAGCGCTGTCCTGCCGGGGCGGCGGTTTCCAAGATATATGGCGACCAGGGCAATCCATCCCCTGCCCGAACTCATGTTGGGCACATAGGCTCCTAGGGGGAGCGATAGGGAAGCTCCGGCGATACCGCAGAGAAATCCGGAAAGTACGACCGCCGCGAGCTTGAAGGAATCGGGCTTGAAGCCCATCGCGGCGACGGCTTCGGCCCTCGCCCCTGTCGCCCTGATCCTGGTGCCCAGGACGCTGCGGTAGACGATGAGGGCCGCCCCTGCGGCGAGGGCCCAGGAGAGATAGGTGAGACTGTGCTGGGAGAATAGAACTTCGCCCAGGACGGGGATGCCTCCCAGGATCGACTGGAAGGAGCGGGCGGGGTCGGGAATTTTTAACGCGACGACGCTCCTTGTGCCGAACCAGGCGGCCGAAAGTACAGCGGTCAAGCTGGGAGCGAAGATATTGGCGGCAAGCCCGGTGATGAAGACATTAGCCTTGAGCTTTAGGGTGACGGAGCCGTAGATCCAGGCGATGAGGCTTGAGGCGAGAGCCCCCGCCAGGACGCCCAGCGTGAGGCTTCCCGAGGCCGCGGCGGCGGCGAAGCCGAAAAAGGCCCCGGCGAGCATGAGCCCTTCCAACGCGATATTCAGCATTCCCGCGAGCTCGGTGAAAAGGCCGCCGGCCGCGGCCAGGAGCAGGGGCGTCATGGCTTCGAGGGCGCTGGCGGCGATGCCCGCGGCCGTGTCGAGCTGGCTCACGGTTCTCTCCTGTCGCCGGCATCGCCTATTCGCCCGCGTTTTGCGAACCAGGCAGGCGCTCTAAAGGAGGGTAGTCGCGTGGCGGTGATGAAAAGGAAGATTACCGCCTGGATGATGCCGACTATCTCCGGGCTGGCTCCGGCTCCCATCATGACGCTTTTCGCCCCAGAATCGAGGTAGGCGTAAAACGCCGCGGCAGGCAGAAGGCCTAGGGGCTTTCCGCGGGCGATGAGTGCTACGGCGATCGCGCTCCATCCCACTCCAGAGGAAAAGCCACGCATAACCCTGCCGTAGGAGCCGAACACCATCAGGGCACCGGCGATTCCGTGCAGCGCGCCGGAGAGAAACATGGGGACGAGGGCGTATACGCCTTCGTCTATGCCCGCGTAGCGGGCGAATTCCTTATTCGCGCCGCAGAGTCTCAGCTCGAACCCGAAGCGGGTTCTTTCGAGCGTGAACTTGCCGACGAGGACGGCGAGGAGGGCGGCGAAGATGCCCGCGCTCAGCGAGGAGGGGGGAAGTATCTTGGGCAGGGCCGCGGCGGGCGGGATCGCCCGGGTAGCCTGGAAATTGCTGGCGGGATCCTGGAACGGGCCGGCGACGCAATAATCGACCAAGAGCACCACGATCGAGGAAATCAGGAAGGAGGAAATCAGCTCGTCAACCGCCAACCTTCGCTTCAAAAATCCCGAGAGGGCCCCGATAGAGCCGCCCGCCGCGGCCGCCGCGGCGAAGGAAAAAAGCCAGATAAGCGCCGCCGGCTTTTCCTTCATGGCTAT
>CAYVOD010000020.1:0-21840 GCA_964453055.1 uncultured Treponema sp.
GAGAAGAGCGAAGAGCTCAAGGAGCTTCGGCTTGCCCTGGCTTTGGATCGATTCGTCTTTAGTCGATTTCATCGTTTCCTAGTATACCTCGCTGATCCTTGTTTTATTCAAGCGCCTATTCAACGGTGCGTGCCGCTTCCGCCTCGGAGACGGCCGCTCGCCGGGCCAGGTCTAAAATCGCCGTATCGGCAACGCTTTCTTCCTGCCAGAAGATTTGCCCGTTTTTTAGCCAGTAAAGGCAAGCCTTCGCCTTCTTACCTCCGTAGAGCGCCTCGGCCGCCCTGCGGTAAAGTTCTAGCTGCAGGCGATATTCCCTTGGATCCAGGTCTTCGTCGGTCTTGAAATCCAAGACGATGCATTCCTCCCTGTTTTCGACCAGCAAATCCATCCTTCCCTCGATATGAAACCCGCCCAAGGCCAGAAGAAAGGATGCTTCGGTTTTGATCTTGGCCGCAGACGAGGATACGGATCGCCAGAAACCAGAGGCGAGAAAGGCTTCGACCAGCTTTCGCCCCTGGAGCAGCGCCTCCGGCAGATGTCTTTCGCTCAGGTCGCGGATCAACTTTTCGCCGGGAATGTAGCCTTCCACGGTGGCGTTGCGTATGGCGAACTCCGTCATATCGTGGCAAAGGCTGCCGAATGCTGCCGGAGAAAAGGATTCGCGGCCCGAGCCTGTCCGCTCTGCCTTATCCCCGTCTCCCTGGATGAAGGAGGGAGCCGAATCTTCCAGTCCGGCGAGGCTCCTGGCCATAGCGTTCAACTGCGTCACGCTGAGCCGGGAACGAGGGAATTCCCGCTTCAATGCTTGTCGGCTTTCATAAACCAGGGCGAAGGCGCCGGGGCCGGAAACTCGCCCCTCCGATTCCTTCTCAGGCGCGGTTTCGAAAGGCCTGCGGGAAATTTCCCGGACCTCCAGCGGAGAATCCTGGGCAGCCTCCTGGCTTAGGCAAAAAGCGTCGAGGTAGTGCTTGAAAGAACGGCCTTTTTTATCGGCGATTTTTCGGTTTTTCGCGAAAAACACGAGATGGTCCTCGGCCCGCGTGCAGGCGACATAGAGAAGCCGCTTTATCTCGGCCTTCTCCATTGCGTCTTCGCGTTCCTTGCCAAGATCGAAGAGTATATTCGTCGCTGAAGCTCCAGGGGAGTCGAAACGCTTGCCGTCCACAGCCAGGCCTTCAGGGAGCATTTGCCAGAGTCTCCGGCCGCGGCCTGATTTTCCGGCTGCCTCTATCCATGGGAGGATCACGATAGGGAATTCGAGGCCTTTAGCCTTGTGGATGGTAAGTATCCTTACGCCTCCCTTGAGCTTGCGCGGTACATTGTCAAGCTCCGGAGCCTCCTCGTTTTTCTTTATCGCGGCGCCTAAAGTCTCCAGAAAGACGGAGAGCGGCTTGGATTCCCTGTCCGCTCGGGCGGCAAGATGGAAGATGTAATCGAAGTGTTCCAGAAAACTATGCGAACCGGGACGAGACAGGATATCCAGCCTCAACCCCGCCTTGTGCCAGACCTGATCCACGAGTTCCGCGGTCGACGCGTCGCCCAAGCGCTCGCGAAGCTCGATGAAAAATGCGTCCATCCTTTCCAGTAGCCTTCTGTCCCTGGAGGAGAGCTGCTGCCTCGCGTCGGATTCGTCTTCGCCGCCGAGAAGTTCGAGGAAAGCCTCATCGGAAATTCGGACGAGGGGGGATCGGAGCACCGCCGCGTAGGAAGTCCTGTCCGCTGGATCGAGGGCGTAGCGGAGGATATGGTAGATGTCGCTGGCGGGCGAGTCGGAGTACAGTCCCCTGGGCGTTTCAGCTTCGTAGGGGATTCTCATCATCCGCAGATATTTCTCCAGGCGATGCTGATGGTTTCTGCTTCGCAGGAGGATGGCGAAATCTTCGAACTCGGAAGGACGGGCTTCCTCTGCCCCCGATGAAGTTCGCCGCACCTGTAGGGTCCCGCGGTTTGAGCGGATAAAATCGGCGATTTCGAAAGCCAGCCTGTCGTCGTCGTCTTCGATCCCCTGGTCTGCCTCCGTCTCTTCGTCATCCACCCCGTCCTGGCTTTCCATCAAATAGCATCGAATCAGGGATGGAAATTCACCTGCCGCCGGCTGGATTCCCTTGTGCATCGCCGCATAGTCGGCCTCGAAGGAGGAGTAGTCCAGGTCTCCGCCTCGATCTTCTTCAGCCTCCCTTTGAAGCGTTTCGCTTCTCCCGGCGTCCAGGACTTCGGCGAAGAAGCGGTTGAAAAAGCGAATGAGCCTCGAAGAGCTTCGATAATTGCTTGCCAGGGATAGGCTGGATTCGTCGCCGGAGGCTGACGCCTGGGCCTGCGCGGCGAATCGCAGCTCCTCGGAAAGCTTTTTGAATACCGATACGTCGGCGCCCCTGAAGCGGTAGATGGACTGTTTTTCATCCCCCACGAAGAAGAGCTTCCCTGGTTCCAGGTCGGCAGGCCCGGGAATGCCTTCGACCGCCCTATCGCGCCGCTCGGCCAAAAGGTAGAGCAGGTCCTTTTGGATTCGATTGTTATCCTGGAATTCATCGATCATGATGCTGTCGATCCGCCGCTTCCAGAAATTTCTCAGGTCCTCGCGCCGGGCGAGGGCTTCGACAGCGCAGAGCCCGAGGTCCTTGAAGTCCATTATATCGGCTCGTCTTTTCGCTTCTGAAAACTCGGACGCGTATTCGTCCAGCCTGGATAGAAGCCTCCGGTGGGATGGAAAGAAGGTTTCATAATCGGAAAGGGCGAGCATGAGATCGGCTTCTTTCCTGGCCTTTTTCGCTCTCGCCTTTACCTCCGTCTCGTATTCGCCCTTGGAATAGGAGCGAAGGCCGAGCTCCGAAAAGCCCGTGAGCCTAACCCTCAGCTCGGGTGAGAAAAAGCCTTCTACAGGCCTGTCCGCGGTATCCGGGAGGCTTAGATAAGCGGCAGCCGCTTGGATGGCGGCGGCGCAGTCTTTCTTCGGCTCCGCGATGCCGTTCGCCAGCGATAGGATTTCTTCGCTGATAGTTTTCAGAAGGGCCGATGACTGGAAACGCTTGTTCGCGACCAGGGTCTTCAGCCGCTCGGCCATCGGTTCGAAAAGGGGGCGGCTCAGGGCGAGGGGCGATATGAAGGAGATTCCCAGGTCGGCGAAAAGCGAGCTTGCCACCTCGTCGGGGGAAAAGGAGGCGAGAAGTTCCCGAAGCCCTTCCTGGTTCCGGTTGCGCCGAACATAACGCTGGGCTATGGATAAGGCGAGATCGGCGCAGGAATCCGCGTCGACGGCGAATCCGGGAGTATAGCCGAAGTCCCGGGCTGCATCCCGCAGCAAGGCTGCGCAGAACGAATCGATGGTCGTGATCTGGGCGTTCTGAAAGTCCTCGAGCTGTTCCCTCGCCCAGGGCGAATTCTGTTCCGCCAGGGCGAGATATATCCGTTCGTACATCTGAGCGGCGGCCTTCCTGGTGAAGGTGAGGGCGAGAATGGACCGGAGAGGGATTTTTCTTCCCACCACAAGATGGACGAATCGGGAAGCCAGCACGGTTGTCTTGCCCGCGCCCGCTCCGGCGGTGACAACGCAACTTTCCCCAGCCAGAGCCGCCCGGCGCTGAGCCTCGTCGAGCCTGGCCAGATAGGGGGCGCTTTCGATTTGGCTCATGACCGCTCCGCCGAAAAGTGAATTCTGCAGACCGCCCTGAACGGGCAATCGCCGCAGGCCTGCTTGGATGGCGCGATTGCCAGAAACCTTCCTTCCCGTATTCGCTCGGAGGCCTCAGCCAAAGCTTTTTCGAAGGCAAGGCGCTCCGGCTCGAAGGAGGCCCTGTCGGGACGCTGTTTGCCTGAGCCGAAAACGGCTACTGGCTTGTTCTCTTCTATCGACCAGTAGAAAGCCTCGAGGACAGGGGAGCCCGCGGCTTCGAGCATGGCGGCGTAGGCGCTGATTTGATAATCCTGGATCCTTCCCGATTCGTCGACCAGAAATTCTTTTTTCGTGGGGCAGCGCTTCCGCTTATAGTCGATGAGAAGACAGCCCGAATCGGAATGGGAGCCCGGAGCGAAAACATCCGCCGGCCGCGGGGCTTGATTGGCGTCTTGGGAGCTCGCGGCAGCCCTGAACATCACCCTATCGGCTCGACCTTCGAGCTTTAATCCCAGGTCGGGCAGCTCCATGGAGAGGACTCTCTCGAAGTCGCTTCGCCCCCAGCCTTCCTCTTTAAGTACGCTCTCGTATTCTACGATCCTGCGTATCCTGTCCTGGATCTTGGGATAAGCCGACTCGAGGGCGAATTGGAGCGAATAGCCGTTTCGTTTCAGGATTTTTTGCAGGGCTCTTTTAAAGGCTTGTTCGATTTTTTCGTCGAGAAAGGGCTGGCTTCGGACCGAAGGCAGGATAGCCCCTCCGTTCGGACGATACTCCGAAGCCTCTTGGCGAGAGCCGGCCTCGACTCCCTCAGGCCCGAGGAGGGAACGGATCATGTCGTGCATGAGCGAACCTTCGGCTAGAACCGCAGGGTCGGCGATTTCCTCCTCCAGTCCCGGTATCCCCGACGCAAACCAGCGAAAGGGACAAAGCGCGAGGTAACCAAGGGCCCTGGGGCTCAACTTGACCGAGGGCGACGCGTCGAAGGCTTTGACGCGCAATAACTTCTCGGCTTTCAAGCGAGGTTTCGAGCCCGGTTCCAGGATCGCGCTTCTTGCGGCATCGAAAAACAGGGGAGGGGAGAGACTGGGGTGGCTGTGGGTTTTCGAAGCCTCGCGGCGGACCTGCCCCGAGCCGCCGAAGTCGCCCTTGGCGGCTTCCAGCGAGAGGCTTGGAAGCTTCTCAGGCAGGCAGGAAGCGTCCAACCTTTCCCAGGCTTCGGTTTCCGCGCTTTCCGGCGACGCAGGTATCATGGCGGCGGCTATGTCGATTCTCAGGGCGGAATGCCTGAAAAAGTAGGGATGGGCTATTCCGTAACCGTCCAGTGACTGCTCGGCGAAGCAGAAGACGGTCTTGACCAGGTTCATCGAATCGAACAAGGCGTCGGTCAAGGCGGTTTCGTCCAGGGGCGGACTGATTTCCTGCGGAGCCCGGGAGAGCAGCTGGAGGGCGGCCCCGCTGGATTCCATCGAGGCTTCGAGGACAAAGTGCATCCTGGCGGGGATCATAATTCCCAAATGATAGGGGTAGACGGCGATGGCCTGTGCCGGGTCCTTGGGAGAGTAGAGACGATGCTGCAGCGCGGCCTGGAAGACTTCGAAGGGATTGAGGACGCCCTTTTCCAAGGAGAGCCTGGTCTCCCAGGATTCCAGCGCCGATAACTCCTCGAATATCCGCTCCAAGGTGAGCGTGCCGTAGGCCGGGAATTTTTCTTCGTCCAAGAGATCATCGACGAAAGCATGGAGGGCGATGCGGAGGGCGGCGAAGGAACGGGAGTTCGAGAGTGCGGCGCAGGACCTGCGCAGCAGGCTGAAAAACGAGGAGAGCGCTTCGTCCTCTCCCGACCGCGATCTTAAGGTTTTAGTCCAAAGGCTCGTCATGTATTCCGGATCCGCGGAAAACTCCGGAATCCGGTATCGCTGGGCGATGCCGATGAGGGACAGGCATCGTTGCCTTTCTTTCCAGGGGGCAAGCCCGGGGTCGAAGAGGATTTTAAGGCTTCGCAGGGAAAATCCTTCGCCCAGGGCCCGGGCCGCGGCGCCAAGCAGCCTGCCTGCGGGAGAATCGGAAAGCTTCCGTCCTCCTCGATACTGGAGCGGCAGCCCCCAGGAGCGGGCGGCCCGGCTCAGGTGCGCCTCCATGTCGGCGCCAAGGCCGGGAAGGCTCAACGCGAGGTCCGAGGGAGAGAGTCCCTGGTCTATGAGGTTTCTGCAGAGGCCTAAGACAAAATCAAGCTGGTCGGGCAGGGTGGAAAAGCTCAGCAGCCTGCGCTCGGATTGCGTTATTTCAGGTTCCCAGGTTTCGATGCACAGCTCCGGCACCCTGCGGCGAAGCTCCGGGCTGAATCCGGGCATGAGGCTAGGGAAGAAGAGCAGGTAGCGCTTTCCCGGGTCGCCGCGCCAGGGCAGGCGACCAGGCTCGTAAATTCCGTTTTTTTGCAAAAACGAAGAATAGTCTGCCGCGAGGGACTCGTAGTCCTGGACGAGCCCTTGATCATCCGGCATGCTTCCGTCGCTTATTTTGGCGCGAAGGCTGGCGGCGGCTTCGAAAAGAAAGGGCGCTGCGGAAGCAAGACCCCAGGCGAGGCCTGAGGGCGGAACTTGGCGCCGATCGAGGAGGCGCCCGAGGAGGGGATTTTTGCTTTCTTCTTTTATCAGGCGATACGCCCAGAGGAGCCGGCTCTGGGAGTCCGCTTCCCTGAGTCCGGGCGAGGAAGGCCGCTGGCGCAGGGTCCCCAGAACCTTGTCCCAGCCTTGGAAGCGATCCAGGTCGACGCAGGTCCGGCCGGAAAAATCAAGGCTCGCCTTCGCCCAGGAATCGGCTGCTATTTGAGTAGGAAAGACGAAAACCTGCCCAGGATCATCCAAGCCCGCTCTTATTTTCGCCGCGACGGGGCTTGTCCCGGCCTCTCCAGGAGACAGTTCCTCAAGAATCCGCATGCTCGATTTTCGCTAGCAGGGCGTCCACGAGATAGCCGCTGGAAGCCTGGGCTTCGCTGGCTATCGTCTGAATCTCGAATGCCTGGAGCCTTGAAAGCCCCTTCATTCGGAATAAAAGTTCGGCCGCCCAGAGGCCGGTCCCGGCCTCAGCCCCCGCTCCGGCCTTTGGGCTTCCGGTTCCGGCCTGGGTATCCGTTTTTTCCAGCGCCGCCTCGATGAGGGCAAAACAGGGCCATAGCTCAAGGAGAGCTTCGAAGCGCTCCTTGTTGAAATAATCCTTGTCTTCCCAGCGGTTCAGGCCTATGGCCAGTCTTCCTTCCTGGTCGCTGGCCGCCCAGCGGACAAGCTCAGCCGCCCTAGCCCGGGCGGACTTGAGCTGCCTGGGTTCCTCCTCGCCCTTTTCGAGCCGCGGATTGAAGCTCGTATCTCTCGGCCTGGTGGCGAAGGCGAAGACGATTGCGTGGAGCGCCGGCGTATCGAGTCTGCCCAGGGCATCGATTGCCCTGACCGCCAGGGGTTGCCAGGAACCTGGTCCTCCGGGCTCATCGGCCTTCTCCCGCTCCCGGCGCTCGGGGAATCCTGGATATTGGAGCTTTTTTTTGATCAGGAATTTTTCCAGGATATAGCGCAATTCCTCGGTTTTATTGGCTCCCTGATTGACCTGGGAGATCCCTTCTATGAAGAGGAAATCCAGGCAGGACCGAAGAGCGGCGGGAGAACTCAGGATGGCCTTGAGGCGGGAGAACAGGAGAGTTTCCTCCGGAGGGAAGGAATCTTCGGGATGGCTGAGGCTAATGAGGGCGGCGAGAAGGCGGAGGCCGCTCTCCACGAAGCCGCGTCCGCGGATCGGGGCGTCCAGGCTCGGTTCGACGCCCCCATCCTCGGTTATGGCCAGGGAGAGCCGGGAGAGAAAATGCTCGGCGTCGTTCCCCATCCTTTCCACCAGGGGAGCGAAGGCTGTGGAATCCTGGCCTTGGCCGAGATTGAGCAAGACTTCGCCGCAGCGGCGCAGCGAAGCCGCGCAGTTGTCCAGCGCCCGATAGAGTTCCGGCCTGGAAGCTTCCTCCACCGCCTCGTCCAGGTCGGGGACGCCCCGCCCCATGAGGCTGCTCCAAAGCCTTTCGTAGACTCCATCCAGGTCGTGGATCCGCATGAAATCGCCGAAAACCAGGGATTGATAGCCCTGTAGCTCGACTCTCAGCCCGAAACCGGACAGGTCGGAGCATCGATGCAGGTACCAAAGGCCGGAGCGTTGTTCCTTGGCTGCCAGGTAATTGCGGGGACCGGGATCCAGGCCGAGAGCCTGGACGAGGGACTGCCGCCGCAAATGCGAGGCGCCGGCTCCGTCTTTCTCCGCATAGGAGCAGCTGGAAACTATGCTGCCGGCGCTCCGCTGCCAACAGTTGTTGTAGAAAACGAGGGCGATGTCCTTGCCGAGGCCGTTGGAGTAAGCGAATACGTTTTCGTCTATGTGGCCTTCGTCCTTGATAAAGTCGAAGAGGAAGAATTGCCCAACTCCCGCGAAGAGCCTTCGCTGTCGCAGCAAGGGAAAGATTTCCTTTTCGTGCCGCTCGATGAGTGCGAGGTCGGGTTTTTCGTCCCTGTAGGAGCGCCGGTATTCCATGCCATATTTTTCGGTAAAGCCTTCGATCTGCCCATGGCCGAACATGGGAAGGCCGGGCATGGTGGCCATGAGGGTGCAGACGCCGAAGTATTTATCCCCGGCTCCGAACTGGGCTACCGCCGTTTCCTCGTCGGGATTGCTCATGAAGTTGACGAAACGCTTCAGGATCTCCTTGTCGAACTCCTGGGTGTTTTTAATGGTCAGCCTGTAGAGGGAGTTTTTTTCCTCCTTGAGCATGTTCATGAAGGCCGAGTTGTAGACTCTGTGCATTCCCAGGGTGCGGGTAAAATAGCCTTCCATCATCCAGAAAGCCTCGGCCAGAAGAAGGGTGTCCGGTGCCTTTTCCGCGCATTCGTCCACTACCTCCCTCCAGAATTCCCCGGGTATGGCCCGGTCAAAATCCGCTTCGTGGAGGGAGTGTTCGGAGCGGGAGGGTATCGCGCCGCCCGAGCCGGGGGCTGGGTACCAAAGCCTGCGGATGTGCTGCCGCGCGAGCACCATGGCGGCGTCGAAGCGTATTATGGAAAAATGCCGGGCGACGTGGAGTATCCGCTCCCTGACCATGGCCCTGGCCTCGGGATTGAGAAAATCGATCTGGGCCGTGTCGTTCCAGGCCATGCCGGTTCCGTCGTTGCCGTGGTAGATGTAGCGGACGGCGCCGGTCCTGCGATCCAGGCGCTTGAAAACAACGGCCGCGTCGCTCCGCGAGTAATAGTGGTCTTCGATCCAGAGTCCGATCGAAGGATCCTCCGAAAGATCGGGGCCGTTGAAGCTATAGCTGGGGAATGGGCAGCGATCGCCGCCGATGAAAAGATCGGGGCGTTGCCTGATCCAGGCGGAATCGAGGCCCGTATGGTTGGGCACCATGTCGGCCGCCAATCGTATGCCCCGCCAGAGGCAGCGTTCTCTCAATTTGTCCAACGCTTCCCAACCGCCGAGCTCCCAGGCTATTTCGTAATCGAAGAGCGAGTAGGCGGAGGCGGCGGCCTCGGGATTGCCACAGAGGCGCTTTATCTTTTCGCTGGCCGGGCTCCGCTGCCAAATGCCGATGAGCCAGAGCCCGTTTATGCCCCGGGAGGCGATGTCGTCTAATTCACTGTCGGGGATATCGTCCAGGCGCCGTATGGGGCGGCCGTAGGTCACAGAAAGCTGGTGGAGCCAGACCAGGGCGTTTTTTGCCAGGAGGACCAGGGAGGGCATCCAATCCCTGTCTTGGGTGAATTTTTCGTATTCTTCCCTGGAAAAAACATAGTTATAAGCCTTGGCGGGGCCGGGGCCGGGCGGAAAGTAGGGTCTTTCCTCCTCGGCGATCAGGTCCAGGCCGGAGAGGAGCTTGACGCCGATGGATTCGAAACGGGCGCCCCAATGTTCCTTGATCCAGCGCAGCTGCGCCTCCAGGGAGTCGGGCGCGGCCTTGGCGGGCATCCGGAGCAGCTCGAGCAGGCTGCTTTCCTCGCCGGAGGGTCCGTAGGGAGGTAGCTCGAGGCTTTTCCGTTCCAGGGCGGCGAAAACCTTGGCGTACAAGGTTTTCGCCGCCAGGCTGCCCGGAACATCCTTGACAGGGCGCAGGCCGTCGTCGAAAAGGAAGCGGAAAGGCCCGAAGGCGGGGTTTTCGTTGGCCAGCTTGAGGAGGATCATTTCCTCGAAGGCTATCTCCCTGTTGCCCAAGCCCCTCGCGTCGGGGGCCGCCGCCGAGCCGGAACTCAGCCATGCTTCGGCGCTCATTCTTCCGGAATAGACATCGGCGGGCGGGAACTGTTCGCAGAATTCCTTGAGAATTGCGTCGAGTCCCTCAGGACCCACTTCCTCCCTGGCCGCCTCCATGAGCCTAGGGATCGCCTGCTGATCGACCCTCTCCCTGTAAAGCCTGAAAACGATATGAAGGATCTCGTCCACCAGGCCCATCGCGTTCAGCCTGCCCGAGCTGAGCCTGCTGGTATCCTGGCCCCTGACAGAACCTAAATCGCGAAGCGCCTGGGCCATCTGTCTGGCGGCGGCAAAATCAGGGATGACCAGGTTGCCTGAACTCGCGAAGAGCGCTTTTTCTATCCTCGTCGCCTTCCTCAGCGAGGCGTGAACATGGAATTCCATTATTCTATCGCCGGGGAGGGGTACCCAGGGCGATTTATCGAGAGAAGTCAGGCGGCAGGCGAGAGCCGAAGCGCTCATATCAGTCATGGTTTCACTATAACTTCGCCTCGGGGAGGAAACAAGCGGAGCCCTTACTGGCGGTGATTCGAAGGGATTATTTCGCTACACAAAACGCAAGGTCTTCTGTTATACTTACATAACAACAGCGGAGGTAAAATTGTCTATCTACGTAGAACACGATAAGCGGCGAGAGGAGATTCTGGACAAAGCCCTGGACGTATTCGTGGAAGAAGGCTACAAGGATACGACCTTCCAGAAAATAGCCGAACGCTGCGGCATAACGAGGACGATACTCTACCTGTATTTCTCCAACAAGCGGGAAATTTTCTCCGCCAGCATCAAACGCCTCATGGGCAGGGTGGAGAGCAGGGTGCGGGAGATCGCCGGAGACGAGGACTTGAAGAGCGTCGATAAGCTGATCGCCATCGGCGATATGGTCATGAGCGAATGCGCCGCTGAATCAAGACTCCTGTCTGTAATTCTCGACTACCTCCTCAAGCTCAAGCTCTCCGGAGGCGATCCCGACGAACGGGTCCGCCGGAGGACCATCCGCATGCGGCATATTCTCGCCCTTATCATTATAGAAGGGAAAAAACGCGGGGAATTCTCTTCCCGGATATCCGGAAAGGCGATGAGCGAGCTTTTCTACGCCTTGATCGAGGCTGCCGTTTTCAGGATAACGGTGCTGGGTAAAAAGGATGTTTCAAATCTTCGGGAATCCCTGCGGCTTCTCGCTATAAGCATACGCGGCGAAGGAAAAGCTCCGCCGTCGCGGGACTGACAAGAGCGCCTCAGCCGAGGATGGTTCACTGCGGGGACGCGCTACGCCGCTCCAGCATTCCCATCCTGATTTTCGCCACCACCGAAGCCTTGGCCACTACCTTGGCGGTGAAGAGACTGTCGATATTCTTTTTGTAGTTGAGAATCCTGGAGATATAATCAAGGGTCCTGACCGGGGCGCCCTGCTTGGTCACCCGCGTGCGGCCCGCGTTATACATTGCCAGGGCTGAAACCTCGTTGCCCGAAAGTTCGAAGACATGGCGGAAATACCCGATTCCTTCCTTGGCGTTTCGAGAAGGGTTGAAGAATTCTTGGTCCGTGAGCTCGGGGAAGGTGAGGGAGTTCAGCTGGAAAAGCCCCCTGTCCACGCTCGTCGTATTCTGGTTTACGGCGAGGGGGTCGAAGCGGCTTTCCTCGTACGCGATGGCGAAGGCGAGGCTCGTCGGGACCTTCTGCTTTACCGCGTTATCCAGTATGGCTACGGCGATGACCCTGGATTTGGTGATGGAGGAGAAAAAATCGATTACGCTCGATTTGGTGTCGGGATGCTGATAACAGACGGCTATCGCATCGATATCGTCTATATCTTCTATGCTGTCAGGCAATTTCTCTGTATTGGTCACGAGCGATAGAATTTCGCTCTCGAGCTCAAGGTCGGTGGAGGGTGGAGGCGAACAGGCTGCGAAGCTGAGCGTCGCAGCCAAGGCTAAAAACACCGCACCCTTGGCTCTTAGTGGTCTATACATCGATTTTTGCAATAATGACTCCTTCCTGAAAACGGCGGGCTCTCCCGAGGTTTTCAGGTTGCGGCCATTTTCGAGGAAGCGGTAAAATTGGTCAAGGGGTGGAAAACGATGGGGTAAATCCTTGCCCCAGATAGCGCTTGCCCTTAACAAACCGGGGCAAAGCGGGCATAATCGATGATTATGAACGAGGACAGCATAAGGGTTATCGTCACCGGCGGGACCTTCGACAAGCATTACGACGAGATTCGGGGAGAGCTTACCTTCAGGGAAAGCCACATGCCTGAAATCCTCGCCAAAGCGAGGGTGAGGGTTCCCGTTGTCCTGGAGATGAATCAGCTGATCGACAGCCTCCAGATGCAGGACGAAAACCGCATGGCAGTCCTTGCCGCCTGCAGGAGCGCGCCGGAGAATCGAATCGTGATCACCCACGGCACCGATACGATGACAGCCACCGCATCCCTTCTGGGCTCCGCGGGACTCGCAAAGACGATAGTCCTCACCGGAGCCATGGTGCCCTACAAGATCCAGGACTCGGACGCCTTGTTCAACTTCGGCACAGCGTTTCAGGCGGTGCAGCTCCTGCCTCCGGGGGTGTATATCGCCATGAACGGCCGGGTTTTTTCCTGGGATAAGGTGCGCAAGAACAAGGACCTGGGAATTTTCGAAGCCCTGGGGCCGAGCTGATGGCAAGGCCGAAGGACGCGGACAAGCGCCAGCTCATTCTCTCCGAAGCCAAGAAAATGTTCGCCGAAAGGGGCTACGAACGAAGCTCCATGGGCGCCCTGGCTGCTCGGATCGGCATTCCCGTGGGGAGCCTCTATACGTATTTCCCCTCGAAGGAAGGACTCTTGGGCTTCATCATCGAGGAAGGCTGGGGCGAGTTCGCCGCATATCTGGAGGAAGGCCTCGGCCCGGGCGACGACTCCGGAAGAATTTCCGAGGCCGGGCTGACAAAGCTTGCCTTTCTGGTTCGGAAGGCCCTGCCCGCTCTTTTCGAGGACATGGATCTTATCGTGATACTTCTCGGACAGGCTGGAAGCGCGACGAGGCTCAAGGAAAAGCTTGACTACCTGGCTTCCCTCATAGCGTCCATCATAGGAGAATGTGTGTCGGAAAGGGGGGAGAATCCGAAAACCGCCCTTCCGGAACTGGAGGCAGGCCTTTTGGTCATGCTTCTGGGCAGTCTCGAATCGCTCCGCCTGAGCCGCCGCATCGATATGGGCATAGGGGCAGGGGAGATCATCGCTTTTCTTGCCTCGACAGTCGAAGCAGCCCTTGGACGCGCCCTGCCCGAGGTCTGATCTTTCCATTCAGATATGGGCTTTTGTTGATGAGCCACCGCCTGACCACAGGTCCCGCAAGAGTCGCGAAGGGGGCGATGAGTCTGGTCTCCCAGCGCACTTCCTCGTAATAGTCCTCTAGGGTTTTTCTTCTAAATCCTAAGAGTTCCTCCGCTTGATCCGAGTCGGCGTACCAGCCGCAGTGGAAGTTGGATGTGGCGAAGGCTTCCGGGGGCAGGAAGGACGAATCGCCGAGGCCAAAATAGCGGAATATCCTGTCCAGGAAGGCTCTGAAGGAGGTTCTGCAGAGAGCGCCGCCGCCGATGTCAAGGGTCCTGCCCGCGGCGCGGTCCAGTGCGGCGGCGGCGGCAAAGGCGCGGCCCGCGTCTTCGGTGTGTACGACCTCGAGCCGGGTTTCCAGCGGCATGGCGAAGAGCATCGGATCGAATGGAAGCCACTTAGCCCAGACGACGTAGGATAGGCGGAGGATGGCGTATTCGAGTCCCGAAGCCTTGACCAGGTTTTCGCACTCGACCTTGGTCCGGCTGTAAATTTCCGTAGGTTTAAGCCTGTCCTCGGCTCGTATCCAAAAATCCTGCAGCCTATCGCCGTAGGTTGCGATACTGGAGGCCAGGACGAAGCGAGGTGGCTTGGCAAGCGCGAGGCAGGCGTCTATGAGGTTTTTTGTTCCCCCGACGTTCACCTCCCTAGTTTTCTCCTCGTCCCGATCCGCCGCCGGGGGGATCAGGGCAGCCAAGTGTATGATCGCGTCCGGACCTTTATCGAAGGACGAAAAAATGTTCTTAAGGGTTTGCGGCTTTCTCAGATCGCCGAATTGGATGCGGCAATTCCTCCAGGACGACCTAAGCAGCCGGCGAAGCCCCGGATCTGCCTTCGCCATGGCCTGCGGGCTCTCCAGGATCGTCACCCCGTGGCCCGCGGCGATGCAGGCTTTCACGGCACTCCTTCCCACGTTGCCGAATCCGCCGGTTATCAGTATTTCCATAGCCGCCTCCCGAATCCCGTCATTTCTCCAGTATAGTATAAATGAACAATCATTCAAGATAAGGGTTTCAACTTTTCCTCCCCTCGCCTCTGATTGACCATAATCCCAGACCTGCCGTACACTTCCGCGCATGATCACCATCCATGAACTGCGCAGTAAATTCATCGAATATTTCAAGACGAAGGCGCACGTAGAGATAAGCGGAAAATCGCTGATCCCCGAGAACGATCCATCCGTATTGTTCACCACAGCGGGAATGCATCCCCTGGTTCCCTATCTTCTAGGGGAGCCCCATCCCGCGGGCAAGCGGCTGGTGGATTATCAAAAGTGCATACGAACCGGGGATATCGAGGACGTTGGCGACGAAAGCCACCTTACCTTCTTCGAAATGCTGGGCAACTGGTCTCTGGGAGACTATTTCAAGGAAGAATCCATTGCTTTTTCTTGGGAATTTCTTGTATCGCCCAAATGGCTGGCCCTTGATCCGGCCAAGATTTCCGTAACCGTTTTCGCCGGGGACGAGAACGCCCCCCGGGACGAGGTTTCCGCCCAGGCCTGGCGTCGGCTTGGCCTTCCGGAAGACAGGATCGCCTACCTTCCGGCTTCGGATAACTGGTGGGCTACCGGAGCTACGGGCCCATGCGGCCCGGATACCGAAATCTTCTACTGGACTGGCCAGGGCCTGCCCCCCCCGGGATCCAACAAGGGCAGCAACTCTAAGAACTGGATGGAGATCTGGAATAACGTATTCATGGAATTCAACAGGGTGGACGAAAAAACCCTGGTCCGCCTGCCGGCCCAGAACGTCGACACCGGCATGGGGCTGGAGCGCACCGTGGCCATGCTGCAAGGAAGAAAATCCGTCTACGAGACCGAAGCCTTCACGCCTATCCTTAGCGCCCTGGAAAAGCTCTCAGGCAAAACCTACGCGGTTCCCGGCAACGATCCCGAATTGAACCGCAGCTTCAGGATCATCGCCGACCACGCCAGGACGGCCACCTTCATCCTGGGCGATCCCAAGGCCGTGCTGCCCTCCAACGTGGGCGCGGGCTACGTGCTTCGGAGAATCATCAGGCGGGCGGTGCGGCACGGCCGCAAGCTCGGCATAGAGGGAGCCTTTCTCTCAGGTCCGGCCGCCGGTATCGTGGAAAACTACTCCGGCCCCTATCCCGAACTGGCGGAAAACAGGGAGCGGATTATCTCCGAGCTTAAACGGGAAGAGGAAAAATTCCTGGAAACCCTGCAGAAGGGCGAGCACGAGTTCGACAAGATGCTCCCCAACCTGCTCAAGAACCCCCAGCGGGTGATGTCCGGACGCTTGGCCTTCAAGCTCTACGACACCTACGGCTTTCCCATCGAGCTTACGGAAGAGCTGGCCGCCGAGAACGGCCTCAAGGTCAATCGCCAGGAGTTTGACGAAGCCTATAAAAAGCATCAGGAACTTTCCCGGGCCGGCAGCGAGCAAATGTTCAAGGGCGGCCTGGCCGATCATTCGGAGATTTCGACGCGCTACCACACGGCCACCCACCTTCTCCACAAAGCCCTGCGGATCGTGCTCGGGGATCACGTGGCCCAGAAGGGGAGCAACATCAACGCCGAGCGCGTGCGTTTCGACTTTTCTCACCCCTCTCCCATGACCAAGGAAGAAATCGCCAAGGTCGAACAGATCGTGAACGAGCAGATTCGCCGGGATCTTCCGGTAAGCATGGCGATGATGGGTCTCGACGAGGCTAGGGCTTCGGGCGCCATAGCGCTGTTCGGCGAAAAGTACGAAGCCGTCGTAAAGGTCTACTCAATCGGCGATTTTTCCAAGGAAGTCTGCGGCGGGCCTCATGTGGAGCGCACGGGGAGCCTGGGAAAGTTCAGAATTCAGAAGGAGCAGTCGTCAAGCGCCGGCGTGAGGCGAATCTACGGCGTTCTGGAATAAATCTAAGCGAGGGCCCGCAGGACTTGAAAAGTCCTGCGGCCTTCCTCTCTCAATACCCTGAGGACTAAAGGGCCTCTGCAGGCCTTGCCTTCCCACCATAGCTGCCTGATAAAATCCTCGATCCCGTCCTCCACCGCGGCGTAGCTACCTTCCTTCCATTGAAGAAAATAGTAATTCCCCGGTTCTAGACTGGAAAGGGACTCAGGCGGCGGCAGGGGCCTGTCGAGCTTGGGCTCGCCTGCGGGAGCGACAGAGGGACTTTGCCCGATATCGAAAGCCCAGAGAAGGGATTCCTGGACGGGGTTCGCCTCTGACCAGGCGAGAGAATCGGACGACGACTCTCCTCGCAGGGCGGATAGCAGACGCAGCGTGAGGATCGTCGTTTCTTCCATGGAAGCGACTCTAGTCTCGGATCGGATTTTCCGCAAGCCGCTTCTCCCTAGATCCTTTGATGGCGCGAAAATCAAGATTCTCCGCCCTTTATGCGCTTCGGGTTTTGCCTCTCGACCGCCCCATTTACGAGTATCTGGAAAAACCCAGCGATTGATGATACCGTAATCTTTCATGGGCTTGCTGGAATCCATAGAAGCGCCCGAGGATGTCAAGAAGCTGAAGGAATCGGAGCTTCGCGTCCTGGCCAACGAAATACGCAAAAAGATTCTCGAAACCGTGGCGACGAACGGAGGCCACCTGGCTTCCAATCTCGGCGTCGTGGAGCTTACCATAGCCCTCCATAAGGTATTCGATTCGCCCAGGGACGCCATAGTGTGGGACGTCGGGCACCAAAGCTATGCCCACAAGCTCATCACCGGAAGATTCAGGGAATTCGACAAGATCAGGAAAAAGGATGGGCTCTCGGGGTTCCCCAAGCGATCCGAGAGCGTCCACGACATCTTCGATACGGGGCATTCTTCCACCTCCCTGTCATCGGCCCTCGGGCTCCTGGAGTCCAGGAATAGGCAGGGCAGGGGCGGCAGGGTGGTCGCGGTGATAGGGGACGGAGCACTCACGGCTGGCATGGCCTTCGAGGCGCTCGTAAACGTATCCCAACTCGAGCTTCCCCTCATCGTCATTCTCAACGACAACAAGATGTCGATATCCAGAAATGTCGGAGCCCTTTCGCGCTATCTGTCCAGGCTCACCGCCACCGAGCATTATCAGCATTTCAGGAGGAGCGTCGACTCGGCGGTCGTCTCCATACCACGGGTGGGGCGCGGCCTCCTGGAGTTGATCGTCCGGGGCAAGCGGGCGGTAAAGGCCATTTTTTTCAAGGAAAATCTCTTCGCGGACCTGGGATTCGAGTATGTTGGGCCTATAGACGGGCACAATATCCCTGTCCTCCTGAGCGTATTGGCCCAGGTGAAGCGACTTCAGCGCCCGGTGGTCATCCATGTGGTGACCAAAAAAGGAAACGGGTTTTTCAAAGCCGAAGAGGACCCCGAGGCCTTCCACGGAGTCGCGCCGTCCTGCCCGGACCTTCCGGTCCATGCCCGGCCTTCGTATACCGAGGTCTTCGGCCGCCTCATGGTCGATCTAGCCCTGGAGAATCGAGAACTGGTCGCGATAACCGCCGCCATGAGCAAGGGGACGGGCTTGGAAAAATTGGCCAAGCTGCAGCCATCGCGGGTCTACGACGTAGGCATCGCGGAGCAGCACGCTGTCACCTTCGCGGCGGGACTGGCGACAGGGGGCCTGCTGCCCGTGGTGGCCGTCTATTCGACGTTCATGCAGCGGGCTGTGGACCAGGTTCTCCACGACGTCGCCCTGCCCAATCATCATGTCGTTTTCGCCCTGGACAGGTCAGGGGCAGTGGGGGAGGACGGCGAAACCCATCAGGGATTTTTCGATATAGCTCTTTTCAAAAGCTTGCCCAATTCCACTATTCTAGCCCCTTCCTGCGCAGCGGAAATGGCCAGTTTCCTTCGCTTCGCCATAAATTGGAAGGGACCGGTTTTCCTGCGCTTCCCCAAGGCGAGGGTGGAGTGCGACGAGCCGGCCTGCGATTCGCCGCTCCTTCCGGGGCGGGGCGTTTTCCTGAGAAAAAGGGAAAAAGCGACCGTGTTGGTATGCGCATTGGGAGCTCTTGCCCATGCGGCCGCCAGGGCGACCGACAGGCTAGATGAGCAGGGCGTTCCCGTCGACCTGTATTCATTGCGATTCGCGAGTCCACTGGACGAGCAGGAGATTGCCGCTATCTGCACGCGATACAAGGCCGTGGCTGTCGTGGAGGAGGGAATCAAGGCGGGAGGAGTGGGCGAGTCCATTGCCTCGATTTTCGCGAGAAAGGCCGTCCGGGCCAAGATTTCTATTCTTGGCTTCGGCCCTAGGCTGCCCGCCCAGGCCTCGAGGGAAGAGCTGCTCGCCGACGCTGGGCTGGACGAGGAAGGTCTGTCGACCACCTTTGGAATCATCGCCGCCGAAGCGGCGGCGGAGAGAATGGATGAAGCGCACTCTATCATTGCCGGGTAAGCGGAGCCTTGCCTTGGGCGAGCGCCCGCTTGTCATGGGTATCGTCAATCTTACCCCCGACTCGTTTTTCCCTGGCTCCAGGGCGCCGGAGCCGGCTCAGGCGGTAAAGCGGGCGCTCGCCCTGCTGGAGGAGGGTGCCGATATACTCGATTTCGGCGCCGAATCGACCCGACCGGGCTCGGCGGCCGTGGACCCGAAGGAGGAGATTAAAAGGCTCGTTCCGGCCCTAAGGGCTTTCCGAGCCCGGTCGGGCGCGGTGATCTCCGTGGATACCAGGAAAGCCGAGGTAGCCAGGGCGGCCCTGGAGGAAGGAGCGGACATCGTCAACGATATCGCCGCCCTATCCGATCCCGGCATGGCCGCCCTCGTGGCTCGAACCGGCGCCGGCCTGGTGCTGATGCACATGCTGGGCGAACCTTCGACCATGCAGGCGAACCCTGTTTATGAGGATTGCGCCGTCCAGGTCGCCCACTATCTTCGCGATGCCGCCGCCAGGGCGGCGGAGGCTGGCATTTCTAAGAATTCGATCATACTCGATCCTGGAATCGGGTTCGGAAAAACCCTCGAGCACAACCTCGATATCCTGAAAAGGCTTTATCTCCTCGCCGAATGCGGATATCCTGTCCTCGTGGGCCTTTCGCGAAAGCGCTTTATCGGCGAGATCAGCGGCAAGCCTGTGGAAGAGAGGCTCGCGGGCAGCCTCGGCGCGGCCTGCGCGGCTTGGCTCGGAGGAGCCGACATCGTCCGTGTGCACGACGTAGCCCAGACGAAGGATGCGCTGGCGCTTTTCGCGGCCTGCCTGCCGGCGCGCGGCCAGAACGGACAGCGAGGCTTTCGATGAACTTCAGCGGCATAGCGGCCTTCTTCACCACCTATATCAGGCCTGTCCTCGATGTGCTCCTTCTCGCCTATCTCATCTACAACACCTATCAAATCCTGGTAAAGACCAAGGCCGTACAGCTGATCAAGGGTATCCTCCTTCTGGCGGGAATCTACGCATTGGCCTTTTTCCTCCAGCTATCCACCGTCACCTGGGTCCTTGGCATCGTCGCCCCAGGCTTGGTGATTGGTCTGGCGATAATTTTCCAGCCCGAGCTGCGGAAAATCTTCATGCACCTTGGGCAAGGTCGACTGTTCAGAAACAGCCGCCAGCCTAAGGCGAGCCAAATCGAGGCTTCCGTAACCGCCTGCGAGGTCCTGTCCCACATGAATCGGGGCGCCTTGATCGTTTTCAGCCGCAATGTCGGCCTCAAGGAGATAATCGACAAGGGAATAAAACTGGATGCGATCCTCTCTCCGAGCCTGTTGGTGAGCATCTTCTCACATGACAATCCCCTCCACGACGGCGCCGCCGTGATACAGGAAGGCAAAATCGCCGCCGCTGCCTGTTTCCTCCCCCTTTCGGACCAGCAGGATATCAAGAAGAGCTTCGGAAGCAGGCACAGGGCTGCCTTGGGCATAACCGAAGAATCGGACGCCGTCGTGATCGTCGTGTCGGAGGAAACGGGAGCCCTTTCCCTCGCCTACGATTCCAAGCTTTACTACGGTTTGGACGGCGATCAGCTCAGGTCCAGGCTGGCCAGGCTGCTGGAAGGCCTGTCCGACGATGCGGCGGTGGCCCAGGAGTCGGAAGAGGGCAAGCACTATGAAGCTTAAACGCATACTGAAGCTCCTTTTCTCCAACTGGCCCGCCAAGGTCCTCTCTCTTTCCATTGCCCTGCTGCTCACCCTGTTCTTCAACCTCACCAGGCTCGAACAGCGCACCATCAATATCCCTCTCACCGTGTCCATCAACGATGTCCTGGCGCCATCCAGCAGATATCCTTCCATGGTCAAGGTCGTGCTCAGAGGCGAGCGCGACGTGATTTACAGCATTCGCGAAGACGAGATTTCGGCTTCCCTTGATCTTTCTGGGTATAAGAGCGAAGGCGTGTATCGGGCGCCCATCAGGCTTCAAAAGCGCGGCAACGCCCTGGTTGCGGATCCTTTGGAGATCCATCCCGAGCCTTCCGATATAGCCATCGGCTTGGAAAAACGGATTGCCAAGAGCGTGCCCGTGACGCCTTCGTTCAAAGGATTCCTTGAGTCCGGCTTCGAGCTCGCCAATTTCGATATACTCCCCCCGGAGGTGACTATTTCAGGCCCCGCGGGGCTGGTGAGCACCACGACCGAGATATCTACGGACACCATAGAACTCAGCGGCAAAAAGGCCGATTTTACGGCTAACGTGCGATTGCTGAAAAAAGATTCCCTATTGGCTTTTGAGGGCAAGGATTCCGTGGTCTTTTCAGCTACGGTGCGAAAGTCTAGGGATATCAAGAATTTCGTCAATCTTCCCATCTCTGTCAAAGGGCTTTCCCCGGGGCTGACCTTGGCCGAGATTCTGCCTACCGGGAACGTACGCATGCATATCGACGAGGAAGTAACCAAGAATTTCAAGACCGGGGATATGCTCTCCGTTGATTTGGGCAACTTCGCCAAACCGGGAACGTATACGGTGGATGTGATATTGTCGGTTCCGGAAGAAGCCGTGGTGGAGACCTACGATCCGCAGACTTTGACTATCAAGCTGGAAACCTCGGCGCAGCCGGCCGAGCCCGCGGCCGGACTCTGAAGCGGTTTTCGCGAAACCCTCCCCGAAAAGCCATGGGAAGATCTTAGGCTGAAGGCTTGGTTTTAAACGATCCGGCAGAAAAAGGAAAAGCGATGATTCGAGGAATTGGCATCGATATTGTCCATGTTGACAGGATACGGCACTGGTCTTCGGTGCCTGGCCTCATCGAACGGTTTTTTCATCCCGACGAAATCGCGGCGGCTTCCTCGAGAGGGGCGAGCAGGGACCTGTCCCTGGCGGCGCGGTTCGCCGCCAAGGAAGCTTTCGGCAAAGCCTGCGGCACTGGCTTGAGAAACATGAAGCTCAGGGATATCTACGTGAAAAACGAGCGAAACGGAAGACCGGTCATAATTCTGGAAGATACGGCGAAACGGCGTTTTTCGGAGCTCGGCGGGGGCCTGCTTCACTGCTCGCTCACCCACGAAGGGGACAACGCCGTCGCCATCGTGATCATCGAGGACGAGAAGATTTCATGAGCAGGAATGCCGTTCGGCTCGTGGTGGCCTACGACGGGACGGAGTTCGGAGGTTGGCAGCGGCAAAAAAACGCCCGGTCGGTGCAGGAGGAGCTGGAAAAAGCCCTGGAAACCATCCATGGACACCCGGTAAAGCTGACCGGAGCCGGCCGCACGGACGCGGGAGTCCACGCGCTAGGCCAGGTAGCGGGTTTTTTCAGCGATATCCCCACGATGCCG
>CAYVOD010000020.1:21940-24999 GCA_964453055.1 uncultured Treponema sp.
TCCAGGTTCGTCCAGGAATCGTATTTCTGGAACGAGGGGGAGAACCTCGTTTATCAGGTCGCCGCGAACGCCTTTCTCTGGCGCATGGTCCGTTCCCTGGTGGGGACGATGATGTTTTTCGAGGCCAAGACGGAGAGCGAAGCCGAAGCATCCGACCTGATGCGGACTATTCTCCGAGAAGGCGACAGAAAGAAGGCCGGCCCTACAGCCCCTCCGGAGGGACTGTTTTTATGGAACGTCGAATATGAGGCCAGGCTGCACGGCCATTACCGGAAAAGGGATCAAGATCTTGACGATTCTGCGGCGGAAGGTTGAGTCCCCTGAATTTCGAACCTTCTCGCTTGAGGCTTGATCCCGTTTTCGGATAGCGCGGAAAGCACGGCCGGTATCAGGCTGTTTTTGATCGCTCCAAGGTTTTCCTGCAAAAACCATACTCCAACGAGAAGCGTCGTTCCGTCTGGGGTGATGGCGTCCAGGACCAGGATGGGCGCAGGATTTTTAAGGGCCAGCGGTTCGGCGTCCACTACCTTCTGAATGCAGCTCATGGCGAGTCGTAAGTCCGAATCGTTCGGAAGGGAAAGCCAAAGATCGAATCTTCGCTGAGGATAGTAGCTGATATTGATGATATTGGTCTTGATCAAGGTTTCGTTCGGCACCCTGACCAGGCGGCCGTCGAAGGTCTGGAGGCGGATGCACATGAGATCGACCGTTTTCACTACCCCCGTGATAGTATCCACCTGCAGGGTGTCGCCTTCCGAAAAAAGCTTTTCCGAAAAAAGGAAAAGGCCGGAAATGATATTGGCCACCGAAGTCTGGGCGGCGAAACCTATCGCGATTCCAGCGATGCCGGCGGCTCCCAGCAGGGCCGAGACATCGAATCCGGCTTTCTTGGTCGCCATTAGGACAACCAGGGTATAGCCTCCGTACTTTATCAGCCTGTCCAAAGTGGAAGCGCTTCGTTTCGGCAGCACCTTTCTTGAAAATCTCCTGGTCATGATGAATACTATGCGCACCAAGGCGATGCCGACGACGAGAACGAGAAAAACCGAAATGGCAGTCCTGACCGATTCGGCTGATACGATTTCGCTGAACCAGCCGGTTATAGAATCGAGGAGCCTCTGTCCTGTGTCCATGACCTTACTATAAGGCAAACGAGAGGGAGAACGGAATAGTGTCCAAAGGCGATAAGAGGAAAGACCCGGCGAAGCCAGCCGCTGGTAGAAGAATTTCCGGAGCTCCATCCAAAAACGATAGCCAGGGTGACTCTCAAGAGAGAGTCCGCAGGTGGAAGGGCTGCGTAGAGTCCGACTCCGGCTTGAGGGCCGACAAATATATCGCTGAGGTGGCCGGCGTTCTGGGCAGGTCGCAGCTGAAGGCCAGGAACGCAGTCCTATTGGTAGACGGCAAGGCCGCGAAGCTCTCCCGTAAACTGGCCCTGGGCGAGAGCCTGGAACTGACGTGGTCGGATGAGCCCGAACGGGACTTGATCGCCGAAGACTTAAAGGTATCGCTGCTGTACGAAGACGAAAACGTCTTCGTCTTCGATAAGGCGCAAGGCATGGTTACCCACCCGGCGGCGGGGAACTGGCGGGGAACGCTTGCGAACGCCGCGCTCTGGCTGGACGCGGAGCGAAAGGGCAGGGGGGCGGCTCCCCGGGGGGGAATAGTCCATAGGCTGGATAAGGACACTTCCGGCGTCATAATCGTCGCCAGAAACGCAATCGCTCACGAGTTCTTGGCTGCCCAGTTTAAAAACCGCCAAGCCCGGAAGGAATATATCGCTTTCGTGCGGGGATTCCCCGGAGAAGAGTCCGGACGAATCGAAAACCTTCTAGCCAGGGACAAGCGGGACAGGAAGAAATTCGCCGCCGCGGAATCGGGCGGTAAAAGGGCGATAACTGATTACAGGGTACTTTCACGCTGGAGCTTGAAGGACGGCTGCGATTACTCGCTTGTGGCACTCTACCCCAGGACGGGGAGGACTCACCAGCTGCGGGTGCACATGGCTGGGCTCGGCTGTCCCATCGTGGGAGATCCCCTGTACGGGAAAAAGGATACTTGCTTCCCTGAAGCGACGCTGATGCTCCATGCCAGAAGGCTCAAGATACTCCTGCCGGGCAAGGGCGAAGCTTCGGTTTTCCTGGCTGCCATGCCAGAACGCTTTACTGCCATGGCGGCTCGGCTCAAGTCCGGAGACAAGGCTGGATCCCGCAATCCTGGCTGACGAGGGCGGGTAAAATAAAAGAGCCCCCCGGGCGGTCTGCGGGGGGCTCTTCAGGTTTGGTTGACCCTGGGCTTGCGCCCTAGAGCCCGCCAGGCCTTGGTCTCACTACGCTATCGGTGACGATTAGTAGCGGCGGGGATGGAAGGATCCACCGTCACGGCGGGGCTTGTCTTCAGCCTCGTTGACGCGGAGCTGCCTTCCCATGAATTCGAAACCGTTAAGGGCGTCGATCGCCTTCTGGGCTTCGTCGTCGTTAGCCATCTCGACAAAGCCGAATCCCTTCGCCTTGCCGGTATAGCGGTCGATGATGATGTTGACGGACGAGACCTCGCCGTACTGGGCGAACAGGTCGCGAAGCTGATTCTCGGCGGTGCTGTAATTCATGTTGCCGACATAAACCTTCTTGGACATTCGGAAAAACCTCGATTGGGCCGTCATCGCAGGACGACAGCACGGATCCGTCCGCCTAGGGCGGACGTACGTCGCTCTCAGAGAAGCCTAAGCATACGGCTCGGCCGTCTTTATGGCAGGGTTACGAGGCTTGATTAGCGATGCTGGGGTCTTTCCGAAGGAAGAAGCGAGTGGGGCGGGGGCTCTGGAGATTTCGACCGCCGAACCCCCAAAACCGTACACAAAGGAATGACGATGCATGAAAAGCCGGTTTCTACCTTAAAAACGGGGGCAGTATTCCTAACCCTCCGAAAGTGCAAGAAGCCGCATACACGGCTTCATTCGAGAGTATATGGGTATTCTCGGAGAGCCGTCAACTGCTTTTGCGTTATTTTACCGTAATTTAATTCGCCTTGACAAAGAATTCCCCATCCGTATAATCGAA
>CAYVOD010000021.1:0-8988 GCA_964453055.1 uncultured Treponema sp.
TTTTAAATCTCGAATCGACGCGCGAGGTATTCGCGACGGGTGGCGACGAGCTTCTGCAGCTCTTCCAGCATGCGGGTGTCGGCCAGCTTGGCGATGGGGAAAACGTGGCGCTCTGTTTCGTCGGTGTAGCGCTTTATGAAAGCGATATCCGTGACGTAGCCAAGGCTGATCATGTTGGATATCCTGTCCGCCGACTTGAGCACCTTGGCGCGGATCGAGCCGAAATCGCGGATCCTGGCGAGGAACTCGATCTTGTTTTCGATTGGGCGGCGGGTGACTTCCAGGACCAGGCTGTACACGTCCGGGGATTCCTCGTCTATTGAAAGCAGGCTGTCCCGGTTAAAATCCGGAAGATCCTCGATCAGGTCATGGACCACCGATGCCTTGAGCAGGACCGAATCGATGTACCCATAGTCCATAAGGATCGCCATCGTATCCAGCTGGTGCCTGAACATGTTGCCGCCGCTGCGCCTAAGCTTGCCTATGAGGCTGGTGGCGAGCTGGATGTAGGGGGCCAGATGCATGTTCTTGAGGCGGAGCATGGCGTCCTTGTCCATGGGGACGCATTCGGAGCGCAGGGGGAGATTGGAGTGCCTGATGCCCGAGAGATCAAGGCTCTCGAGCTTGACGCCCGCATCTCCCTGGGGACTCACGACAGGTCCTCCAGATACCGGCGAAGCTTCGCGCTTCGGCTTTGGGCGTCCGCGAGCTTGCCGCGTTCCTGCCGCACGATTTCCGGGGGAGCCGCGTCCAGGAACGCTTGATTAGCCAGCTTGGCGACAAGCTTTTGCGCGAACGTTTCTTCCCGCTCAATGTCCTTGCGGAAACGAAGTATCAGCTTCTGTATGTCGATAAGTTCCTTAACCTGAACGAAGAGTTCGAAACCCCGGCCGGCAAGGGCGATAGAAAGCTCGGGCTTCGGCGACGCGGCGTCCAGGAATAGCGGCTCCGGCCCCCCGACCAGGAGTCCGATCAGGGCAGCGTTCCGCTTCAGGAAGTCCGGAGCGGCAAAGGAAGCGTCCAGCTTTACATAGAGGGGCATCTTGGCTTCCTGGGGAATCTGGAACTCCGACCTGAGGCTGCGTCCCATGGTGACGAGCTCGCGCAGGCTCTCGAATTTCTCGGCCAACTCTGGGGATCTTCGGGATTGGACGGATTCAGGCCAGCGCTGCACGATAAGCCTGCCGGCGGCGTTGGGCAGCATGCCGTATATTTCCTCGGTGACGAAGGGCAGGAAGGGATGAAGGAGGCGCAGCGATTCCTCCAGTACTTGCAGGAGCACCGTGGTAGCCCTGTCTTTTTCCGCCTCGTCCCCGAATTTGGTAGAAAGCTTGCTCGCCTCGATATACCAATCGCAGAAATCGTCCCAGAAATAGGAGTAAACGGCCTGGGCCGCGTCGTTGAAGCGCCACGACCTCAGGGCGTCGGTAACCTGTGAGGCGGCCTGGTCAAGCCTATGGAGTATCCATTTGTCCAGGTCGTTGTGGCTGACTTTTTCCGGAGCAAGGAATTGCCGTCCCTCGAGGTTCATGAGGATGTAGCGCGAAGCGTTCCAGACCTTGTTGGCGAATTTCGAGCCCATTTTAAACGAGTCTTTGTCCAGAAGGATGTCCTGGCCCGAGGCGCAGTTGTAGGCAAGGGTGAACTTGAGGGCGTCGGCGCCGTATTCATCCACGATCTCCAAAGGATCGATGCCGTTCCCCAGGCTCTTGGACATCTTTCGTCCTTGTTTGTCCCGGATCAGGCCGTGGATGAAAACCTCCTGGAAGGGACTTTTCCCGGTGAATTCCATGCCCGCCATGATCATCCGCGCCACCCAGAAGAAAAGTATGTCGTAGCCGGTGACCAGGGCGCTTGTGGGGTAGAAGCGCCGGAAATCAGCCGTGTCCTTGGGCCAGCCCAGGGTGCTGAAGGGCCAGAGCCAGCTGGAGAACCAGGTGTCCAGCACGTCGTCGTCCTGGTAGAGCTCGCCGGAACCGCATTTGGGGCAGACCATGGGGTCTTCCCGCTCCACCAAAACGGCCCCGCAGTGCTTGCAGTAGAAAGCGGGAATCCTGTGACCCCACCAGAGCTGGCGAGAAATGCACCAGTCGCGGATATTCTCCATCCAATGCGCGTAGGTGTTCTCCCACTTCCTGGGGAAGAAAACCACGTCGCCGGACTTCCACGCGGAAAGCGCCTTCTCGGCCAGGGGCTTCATGCGCACGAACCATTGCTTGGACAGATAGGGCTCGATGGAAGTATGGCAGCGATAGCAATGTCCCACGGCGTGGACAAGTTTTTCTTCGGATTTGAGAAGTCCGAGGGCTTCCAGGTCGGCGAGGACCGCCTTGCGGGCTTCGAGCACCTTGAGACCCCTGTACTTCTCGGGGGCGTTGCTCGAGAGGCTTCCATCGGGATTGAGAATATTGACTCTGGGCAGGTTATGCCTGTTGCCCACCTCGAAATCGTTCGGATCATGGGCTGGAGTAATTTTGACAAGCCCTGTGCCGAACTCCTTATCGACATAGGAATCAGCGATGAGGGGGATGAGCCGGTCGGTGAGCGGGAGCTTGATCATTTTCCCTACCAAGCTTCTATAACGCTCATCATCGGGGTGGGCGGCCACGGCCGTATCGCCCAAAAGCGTTTCGGGCCTCGTGGTGGCTATCTCAATCCTGCCTGAGGGGCATTCGGGACAGGGACCGTCGGCCAGCTCGTACCAGATGTGCCACATGGAGCCGGGCTCGTCCTCATGCTCGACCTCGTCATCCGAGATGGCCGTGCCGCAGGAGGGGCACCAGTTAACCAGGTACTCGCCCTTATAGACGAGACCTCGCTCGTAAAGGCTGACGAAAACTTCGCGAACCGCCCTGGAAAGCCCTTCGTCCAGGGTGAAACGCTCCCTGGTCCAGTCGACGCTGGATCCTATCTTGGCCAGCTGCTTGAGGATTATCGCCTTATGTTCCTTAGCGACCTTCCAAGTCTCCTCGACAAAGGCTTCCCTGCCGATATCCCGCTTGTCCCTACCTTCCTTGCGAAGTTTCTTCTCGACCACGTTCTGCGTCGCTATACCGGCGTGGTCGGTGCCGGGTAGCCAGAGGGTCGGCCGCTGGGTCATGCGTCTATAGCGTATTTGTATATCCTGGAGGCAATTGTCGAGAGCATGGCCAAGGTGAAGCACGCCGGTTACGTTAGGCGGAGGGATTACTATTGTGAAGGGATGCTGGCTTCGGTCAGCCGAAGGCTGAAAATGGCCCTCGCTCTTCCAGCTGTCGTAAATAGCATCCTCAAAACTCTTTGGATCGTAGGCCTTGGCCAGTTCGATCGCCTTCATGCAATTCCTCCGGGCTGAACAATTGAAATCGATCAGAAAAGCATAGCGAAAAAAGGCTTGCTGTGGAAGGGGAAAATCCGCCTCGTCTATCATCCCCCTATTTCAGCCTTGAACGTAGCGCGGCATGCCCGGGGCATAGGCTCTCTTTTCAGCTTTGGGCATATAGCGTATTATTCAGATAGTCCGCCGGCCGACGCCGGCGCAACTTCCATTTCGCGGCGAAAAACCTAAAGCCGCAAGGCGGTCATATGGCTACTCAGCTTCCTTGGACTTTCTTGGACGAGCATAGAGGAAAGGTCTTTGACGGAACCTGGCCTACAATCCCCCAAATGTTCAGGATTACAGTTCTGCGCTATCCCGACCGACCCTGTTTTACCGAATACGCTCCCGACAGGATTAGCCTGAGCTACAGCCAGGCCTACGAAAAAATCCAAGCCCTCGCCGCCTATCTGCGCGGTTTCGGATTGAAAAAAGAGGAAAAAATCGCCCTTACAGGCAAGAACAGCCCCGAATGGGCGATCGCCTATCTAGCCATCCTGGAAGCCGGGGCCGTCGTCGTGCCCATCGATTACCAGATAAGCATGGCCGAGACGAAAAATCTGCTCAAAGCCAGCGATGCGACTATGCTTTTCGTGGACGAGGAAAAGGCCGAAGAGCTGAAGGCTTTCTGCGCCGGTTTCAAGAAGGTTATTTCCCTGCATAAGGCGGGAGAAGATTATATCTATGACTTGTCTCCTTCCGAGGGGTCGCTTCCACAGGAAGCCCAACTTAGTTCGGAATCAGACATCGCTGCCATTCTCTTCACCTCCGGGACGACCGGTACGCCCAAAGGAGTGATGCTCAGCCATTCCAACCTTGTGTCGGACTGCTACCTCGCACAGGCCAATCTCACTGTGTACCCCACCGACGTGTTCTACGCCCTTTTGCCGATTCACCATTCCTACACGATGCTCGCCGTGTTCATCGAAGCCATTTCCACCGGGGCAGAAATCGTGTTCGGCAAAAAAATGGTGGTAAAGCAAATACTGAAGGACCTCAAGGAAGCCCAGGTGACCATGTTCCTGGGCGTGCCCCTGCTCTTCAACAAACTGCTCAACGGCATCCTGAAAGGAGTCCGGGAGAAGGGCGCCCTGGCCTTCGGACTTATTTCCTTTCTCATGGGGGTATCTGGGGCCATAAAGAAGATTTTCAAGGTGAATCCGGGCAAAAAAATATTCCACAGCATCCTGGACAAGGCCAGCCTCTCCAGCATCCGCATCTGCATATCCGGAGGCGGACCCTTGGCCCCCTCGGTGTTCAAGAAATACAACGAGCTAGGCATAGATTTCATCCAGGGCTACGGCCTCACCGAAACCTCACCGATCCTGACCTTGAATCCCAAGGAACACTACAAAGTCGATTCGGTGGGCAAGATCATTCCCCGGGTCGAGATGAAAATCCTGGATCCCAACGAAGAGGGGATAGGCGAAATCGCCGTCAAAGGCCCGATGGTGATGCAAGGCTATTATAAGATGCCCGAGGAAACCGCCGAGGTGTTCACCCAGGACGGCTGGTTCAAGACCGGGGATCTGGGATACATGGACGAGGAAAATTACGTCTATCTCACCGGCAGGGCTAAGAACCTCATCGTTACGGAGGGCGGCAAGAACGTATATCCCGAGGAAATCGAAAACCGTTTCCAGCTTTACATGGAAATCGACCAGATTCTCGTGAGGGGTTACCACGAAAAGGGCGAGGAGAGCGTGGAGCTCATAGAAGCCCTGGTATATCCCGAGCAGGACTGGCTGAAAAAGCTCGCGGACACCGAGGGCGCAGCCTACAAGACCGCGGAAGCCCGGATGCAGGCCATCGTCGACGAAGTAAACCAGAAGCTATTGCCCTATCAGAAAATCCTCAGGGTAAAGGTGCTGCGCAAGCCCCTGGAGATGACCACCACGAAAAAGGTTAAGCGCTTCAACCTGTAGTCGAGATCGCCGCGGTCGAATACCGTTTCGCCTTGCTTTCGGAAGGAATTTCTTCAAGAAACCCCGCCTTGGCGAAAACATACAGGATCTTTCTGGCCCGGGCCGAGCCTATGCCCGCGGCCTTTCCGAGGGATGCCGATGTCCAATATCCATCGTCATTGGGCGGCAGCAGGGCTAACCAGTCCCCTGAGCCCTTAAACTCCCGCGACTCTATGACGGTTATCAAGTTTCTGTCCTCCGTCGCGTAAGGCCTGAGAAATCTGCCACGGCGGACCGGTTCTTCCAAAAGAAGTCGAATTTCTTCCATTTCGACATAGACAAGCTCTATGACGAGCCTCGGCAGGCGCAAAATGCCGGAAGCCCTGATCAAGCGGTCGAAGACAGACCAGATGTCTTCCTTCTTGGGGCTTTTGCGGCGAGAGACCAGTTCGCCGCTGCCCTGCCTGATCCTCACAATGGTTTTTCGGGCCGCCAGGGGAATCTGGATGCGTTGCCTGTACCCGCGCAGGCTCCAGAATTCCGCTTTAGCCACGATGGGGTTCAGCGAGCCAGTCTGTATTTCCACGATCTCGCCGTCGGACCTCAGGGCATCGGCGATCTTGCCTTCGATGGCTACCTCGATCCGGCCGCAGGGACCGGCAGCGAGACGCTTGAGCTGGTCGTGGAGGCTGTATTCTGAATAGAGGTTTATGCGGTTTGTCTCGGCCGCCAGGACAGGCTCGTCGTTCATAAGGGGCTATCGCTTCAGTACGGTGACGCAATTGGTCACCGAAGAGCCTCCTACGTTAAGGCTGACTCCCACCGTGGGCTGTCGGGCCGAAGGAGCGGCGCCGATCGCCTGGCCGATCAACTGCTTGTAGAGCAGGACGTTCATGGAAACACCGGTGGCGCCTACGGGATGGCCCTTGGCCTTGAGGCCGCCGGAAAGATTGACCGCGCAGGAAGGATCATCCCTACCGAAGCGGCCGTCCATATAGTCGTAGCCCGCCCTTCCGGCCGCCGACAAGCCCAGGGCTTCGGTACAGAGAAGCTGGTTGATGGTGAAGCAATCGTGCACCTCGGCGATATCGACGTCACTGAGGCCGATGCCCGCCTCGCGGAAGGCCTGCGCGACGGCCACTTTGCCCGCCATAAGCTCGTGCATGTTGGGCCTGGCGGAGATGGCGATCCGTTCGTTGGCATGTCCTATTCCGGCTATCCGCACCGCCTTTTCCCCTCGTCCCAGGCTTGAGTCCGAGGCGGCGATGACAAGGGCCGCGGCCCCGTCGGTGACGAGGGAGCAGTCGTGGAGCCTCAAGGGATTAGCTATGAGGGGATTCTTCTCCGGCGGCAGGGCGAGGATGGCGTCGGCGCTGGTCAGTCCTAGGCGGTCCGAGGGACCTCCCTTGCCGAAATGGGCAAGGGGATTATCTAGGCCGTTCCTATAATTGAGAGCCGCCACGGTGGCGAGCATACGGGCGAGAGCGGCTTCGCCGAGCTTATATTGGGCGGCATAACCCTTGGCGTACTCGGCGAAGAGCCCGGGAAAGGTCATTCCCCTGGCTCCTTCCTCGGCCCAGTAGGAGCAGGTGGCCAGGCCGTGGGTCACGCCCTTGGTATCAAGCAAGTTCATTTTTTCCACGCCGATGACTAGGGCTACCTTTGCCCTTCCCGACTCCACGGCGTAAAGGGCGCTGAAAAGCGCCACGGAACCCGAGGCGCAGGCGTCCTCCACCCTGGTCATTGGTTTGAAACGCAGCGCGGCCGGCGCTACTTCGACGCCCAACGCTGCTATATGTTCCTGGTTGGCGAATATTCCGGGCGCGCAGGATGCAACCCAGACAGCGTCCACGTCTGCGGCGTCGACGCCGGCGTCGACAAGCGCGCCCCTCCCTGCCTCGGTCAGGAGATCGTAAATGCTTTTAAGGTCGGTGACGCTCCCCGTTTCCTTGTCTTTCTTGACAAAATTGCCGAACGCGGTGTTGTACGCGCCGACGATGCTTACCTTGGACATGGGCTTCTCCTTTTGCATAAAGTCTCGCGGAAGGCTGGTCCTTCGACGCGGAAGCATTTATCAGACAACTCAGGATTCATGCGGCGATCGAAGTTTGGTCAGCTTCCGGTCCGCGCAAGAAAGTCGCCCAAGATTTCCTTGAAGATCTCGGGCGTCTCGACGATGGGCGAGTGGCCGGAATTTTCGATGAGCCTGAATTCGCCCGCCGGATAGGCTTTGGCCGTTTTCCTGGCCATCTCCTCCGTGATAAGGATATCCCCCTTGCCCTGAATGACCAGCACGGGTTTGGTGAATTCGGCCGTACGGTCGCTGATGTCGAAGCGGCTCAGGGCTTCGGCGTTGCCGATCCACGCCTTTTCGTTCATGCGCACGGCGTCGTCGACCAGGCGCTCGAAAAAACCCGCATCCTTATTGTTGGGCATCGTGGCGGCAAGAGCCTGGGCAAGAATGCCCCGGTTCGCGCGCATCATTTCGATGACGGGATGGCGCTCCTTGGGGGTTATGAGGCCGGAGGGAGAGGAGGAATCCACTAGCACCAGGGCGCTCAGGGCTTCGGGATGGCGGACGGCCAGGGATTGCGCCACTGCCCCGCCGAGGGAATGGCCCACTAGCACCGGCGATTGAAGCCCCAGAGCTTGTATGAAGTCAAAGAGATAATCGGCGTAGACATGGATATCAGGTTCTGCCTGGAGAGAGCCAGAACGGCCAAAATTGGGCAGGTCCAGGGCGAGGGTTCTGTGGCCGGACATGTCCGCCACTTTCTCGAACCAGCGGCTGGATCCGGTATTGCCGTGGACGTAGACGATGGGCGATCCGGTTCCGACGGAAACGTAGTATATCGCGATCCCAAGAACACTAATGATTTGTCCGGTCATAATCCGATCTCCTTTGCAAAGGCGAGGAACAGCTCCGCCGTCTCGCCGGGTTTCTCGATGACCGCGGCATGGCCGGCTCCGGGAATCTGGGCGAACGTCACGGGGCCGCCCAGGCTTTCGGCGATCTTCGAGGCAAAGCCTCGATGCTTGAGAATATCCAATTCTCCGACCGCGACCAGTGACGGACAGGTTATGCGATGTAGGGATTCAGTGATATCGAGAGCTAGAAAAGACCTGCAAAGATTCGCGAAGGCTTCGAACCAATCCCTGGGGAGCGATGCAACGGCGTCTTCCCTGGAATCCAGGGCAGTCTTGTTGGCTCCGATGAATTTTGACGAGTAGGTCCAGGGCAGCAGCGTCTTGTAGAACACTCTGGGATCGCTCAACGCCGCTGACATCCATGATTCGGCTGTGGCCCGCAAAAGCGGGTCTATCTCGCTTACGCCGTCTATCACCGTGAGGCTTTCCGTTTTTTCCGGATGCGCGAGGGCGAAGACCATGGCGACCTCCGATCCGTAAGACGTGCCGACGATGTGCGCCTTATCGATGTCCAGTTTTTCCATGAGCGCGGCCAGATCCCGGGAATGCAGGTCGAAACTGTAGTCGCCCGCAGGCCTTTCGCTCAAGGTTTGTCCGCGCAAATCGTGGCAAAGCACTCTGAAAGAGCCGTTCAAGCGTTCGGAGAAAGCCTTCCAATGTCCGATGGACATGGCGATTCCGTTGAGAAGCACGACGAAGGGTCCCTTGTCGCCTGATATCTCGTAACGCAGCCGAACTCCGTTCACTACAGAATCGGGCACAGAATCCTCCTTGCCACGCGGCGACCACTCCTTGATGCGG
>CAYVOD010000021.1:9088-24819 GCA_964453055.1 uncultured Treponema sp.
TACAGAATCGGGCACAGAATCCTCCTTGCCACGCGGCGACCACTCCTTGATGCGGTAGTCGTCGCGCGACAGCAGCCTCACAATCCCAAATAGGACTTGAGCACGTAGGGATTGGTCTTCAAGCCCTCGGCGCTGTCCTCTATGACTATCTTGCCGTTTTCCAGCACATAGCCCCTATCGATGGACTTGAGGCTTTCCCTCACGTTCTGCTCGGTGACCAGGATGGAGACCGTCTTCTTCAGCTCCTTTAAAACCTCGAACACTTCCGCGACGATGGAGGGCTGCAGGCCAAGGGAAGGTTCGTCGAGGATAAGTAGCTTCGGATTGGACATGAGAGCCCTGGCTATGGCCACCATGCGCTGCTGGCCTCCGGACATGGTGCCCGCCAGCTGTTTTCTCCTTTCCTTTAAAATTGGAAAGAGGGCAAACACTTTTTCCATCTGTTCAGGGATGATCCCCTTGGCGTGGGGTATGTAGGCCGCTCCGAGCGTAAGGTTATCCTCCACAGACATTCCGGGAAAAAGCTCCCTTTCCTGGGGCACAAGAGCGACCCCCGTACGGGCCATAAGGTGGGTATCGGTGCCGCCGATCTGCTTGCCCGCGAACTCTATTTCTCCCGCCCAGGGCTTGTTCATCCCCATAACGGCGCCGATCAAGGTAGTCTTGCCCGCGCCGTTAGGTCCGAAAAGCCCGACCGATTCCTTGCCTACCTCGAGGTTTACTCCCTCGAGCACCCTCATTCGGCCGTAGCCGCATTCCAATCCGCGTATTTTTAGCATCAGGCGGCTCCTCCGAGATAGGCCTCGACGACCCGGGGATTCTTCGACACTTCCTCGTAGGGTCCCTCGGCGATGAGCTCGCCCGACTCCAGCACGATGACCCTGTGGGTAAGCTCGCGAATCACTCCCATGACATGTTCGACCACGCCGACGGCGAGCTTTCGCTCCCGGGCGATTTTTTGCACCATGGCGATGAGATCCTTGGTTTCGTCGGCGTTGAGCCCCGCCATCACCTCGTCCAGGAAAAGCACCTCCGGCTCGTTGGCGAGAGCCCTGGCGATCTCCATTTTCTTGACCTCCAGGATCGTGAGTTTGGAGGTGTCGCGATCAAGGTCCTTGAGCCCTAATTCGCCGCAGAGATCGGCGGCGAGCCTGCGCGCCTGTCTAATGGAATGTCCTCGGGCGAAAATGGATCCCACCATGATGTTTTCGATTAGGCTGAGGTTTTCCAGCGGATGTATGAGCTGGTACGTGCGGGCGATTCCCAGCCGGGCCCTCTCGTGGGCAGGCATATAGGTGATGTCCTGGCCTTTGTATTCTATCTTTCCTTCGCTGGGCATTATGATGCCGGAGACCAGGTTGATGAAGGTTGTTTTTCCGGCTCCGTTCGGTCCGATGATCCCGAGGATTTCTCCCTCGTCCATGGAGAAGGAGACTTTATTGACGGCCACAAGCCCCATGAACCTGCGCGTGAGGTCTGTCGTTTTCAATTTTGTCATTTTCGTTTACCTCCCGCGGCGCGCAGGGCTTTCCTGGCTAATCCGAGCAGGCCCTGGGGCATGAACAGGATGACGACCACGATCATCACCCCGTACACGACCAGATGTCCGTAGGGAATCTGGAGCTTCAGCCATTCAGCCACGAGTCCCAGGAGCAGGCCGCCGAGAATGGGGCCCACCGTCGAATGGATGCCGCCGAGGAGGGCCATAGCCAGGGGGAGTAGGGTGAAGTCGGCGCTGAACACGGTTTCGGGGGAAGCGAATCCGTAGGACATGACGAAAATTCCTCCCATCATTCCCTGGATCGCGGAGCTGACGACGAAAGCCAGCAGAAGCCAGCGGAAGATATTGACGCCCGAGGATTTCGCCGAAATTTCGTTGTTGCGGATCGCGGTGAGGGCGAAGCGCACCTTGCTTTTTTCGAACCAGTAGGATGCCAGGAGGGCCACCGCCAGGCCGGCGAGGGTGAGCCAATACAGGTTCCGGGAGGCTCCCCCGAAGATTATGCCCTGCTGGACGACGATGCCTTCGGGGCCGCCGGAGAAATCGTGCATGTTGTGGATGACGATCCTGAAGATTTCGCCCAGGGCGAGGGTGACTATGGAAAAATAGGTATGACGCAGGCGAAGGATGAGAAATCCTATGAGGAAGGCGGCCAGGCCGGAGAAAAGGCCGGCGAAGGGTATGGAGAGCCAGCCGGGCATTCCGCCTCGCACCACCGCTAAAATGGAAGCGTAGGAGCCGAGCCCGAACAGGCCCGCGATTCCGAAGGAAATCTGACCTGAACGCAGCAGCATGTCCCAGGTGACGGCGAGGGCCATGTAGAGCATGACGTTGCGCGCCACTTGCAAGGGATAGTCGCCCATGAAGAGGGGCAAAGAAATCGCCAACGCGATCGCCGCTACCGGGAGGGAACGGGCGAGGGTCCGGTTCATGATTTCCTCCCTTTGAGCGAGCGGCTCATGATGACGACGATGATGAGAACGAAAAACACTATGTCCGCCCATTCCCTGCTGCCCCTGAAGGCTCTAAGGAAATTTTCGGTGACCCCCAGGAGGATGCTGGCGCTCAGGATACCGGGGATATTGCCTACTCCCGCCATGGCTACGAGGCAGAAACTTTTCATGGTGAAGGGCGAGCCGACGGAGGGAAAAATCGCCGATTTGGTGAGGAAAAGCGCGCCCATGGCGCCGACCAGGGCGATGGCCAAGGCGAACACCAGCCCATAGGTGCGGTAGACGTCGATTCCGACGATCGCCGCCCCCTTCGGGTTTTGCCCTACCGCGAGGGCGGCCTTGCCCGTCGTGGTTCTCTTGAGGAAAAAATTCAGGCCGCCGGCGAATATGATCGCAGCGGCGACGAAGACGAAGGACCAGACTCCGAAAGTGAGCTCCCCTATGTCCATGGAGGCGGACACATAGTCGAGGGGCATCTTGTAGGTCTGGGACGTGAATATGAGGTTGATCGTCTGGCTGAAGATTATGGCGAGGCCGAAGGTGAGGATGAGCTGATTGAGCTCCGGCGCCTTGAGGGCTCGCCTTATCGTCAGCTGGAAGATAATCCAGCCGAAGATGGCGGTCACGATCGCCGTCGGAACGATCGCCAGAAGGGGATCCATCCCGAGAGCCTTGCAGGTGAAGTAGGTGGCGTAGGAGGCCAGCATCATGAATTCGCCATGGGCAAGGTTCACTATGTGGACTATTCCCAGCACCAGGCCCATGGGAATGGCGATCGCGGCGTAGAGGCCCGCCGCCTGGAGCCCGTAGATCAGGACCGTGGGTCTCCATGCCAAGAGCGCGACCGCCGCGCCGAGGGCGGCTAGCAGCATGATCGCGTTACGTCGTTTCAATGCCATCTTGACTGTCCTTTTACAGGAAGAACCGCCGCGGAATATTTTTCCGCGGCGGCTTTCTTAAATCGTGCCGTCTCTCACTTCCATGCGGGGAAGGGATATACCGGCGCGGCGGTCGCCGCCTCGAAGGGCCAAATTACTTCTTGGAGCCCGCCCTGCCACTGGAGGATCTTCTGCCTGGTGATGCCCTGATGCTTGATCACGTTGGAGGGCTTGAAGGTGATCGTCTCGCCGAGGGCGGAGGCATAGCTCGTCGCTTCGAGCGCCTTGACCAGTGCGGCGGTTTCGGTGGTGCCGGCGGCCTTGATGCCGTTGGCCAGGATCTTCACCGCGTCGTAGGCCAGGAGGGCGAAGTAGGTCGCGGGTTCTTCCTTGTAACGCTTCACATAGGCGTCGTAGAACTTCTTGCTCTGGGCGTTGGTGTCGTTCATCGCGGTGGACCACATTCCATAGAGCATGACGTTGTTGGCCAGCCTGGAGGATCCGAAGCCGATGGGCCATCCGGGGGGCGCTCCAAGGTAGATGCCGGGGGAGAACTTCATTGCCTTGGACTGCTCGAGCAGGGGAAGCGCATCCGCGTCATAACCTGCCCAGAGGAAGAGGTCGGGCTTGAAGGACTTGGCGGCTTCCAGCACGGCGGTGTAGTCGCCGCCGCCCAGGAGGGCGCTCTTGAAGGGCGCGCCGTCGATGGTGTAGCGCTTATCGGCGCCGAAGAGGATCTTGGTCGAATCCCAGGAGGATTTGCCGAAGGCTCCCTCCTCGTAGGCGAGGAAGATCTTCTTGATCTGGATAGTGGGATACTTTTTCTGGATCGCGTCCCATCCTTCGGCATAGGAAGCGCCCTGGTTGTAGTCCCAGGGGTGCAGGTGGAAGTAGAAATCCGATTCGGGGCTGGGGCCGAGGGCTTTCTCGACCGTGGCGGACCCGGCGGCTCCGGTGGACATCACTACCTTGCCGTATTTCTTGAACGAGGGGATCTTTCCGAGCTCGGCGCCCGAGGCCATGCCTCCCACGAACACATCTACCTTATCCACCGTGGCGAGCTTCTCCACCGCGGCCGCGGCCTTGTCGGCCTTGCCCTCATCATCGACCACGATGAGCTGGAGGGTTTTGCCGTTGATGCCGCCGGCTGCGTTAATCTCGTCTACGGCTATCTGGGCGGCGGCGCTGCCCTGTTTTCCGGTGATATCGGCGAGAGTCCAGATTCCGCCGATCTTGATGGTGCCCTGCGCGGCGACGCCCGAAAGCAGCACTGCTATCGCGGCCAAGGCTAGTACATACCGTTTCATCTTTGCCTCCTTGGAACCGCCGAAGTTCCGGCGGTACCTAGTACTTACATTTTACCGGTGCGACGGACGTCACCCGGAAATGCGCGCGATCAAGGTTCTAGAGAACCAGCCCTCCGTCTACCCTGAGCACCTGGCCGGTTATAAAAGCGGCCTCGTCACTGCAAAGGAAGAGAACCGCGTTTGCGATGTCGATTGGCATCGCCAGCCTGCCCAGGGGGGTTTTTGCGATGATGGGCTCCAGCACCTTTTCGGGCACTGTTTCTATCATTGGGGTGCGGCAGTAGCCAGGAGATACCGAATTGACCCTGACCTTGGCTCCCTTGCGGGCAAATTCCTTGGCCCAGCCCTTGGTCATGGACACGATGCCTCCCTTTGCCGCCGCGTAATTGGACTGGCCGATATTGCCATCCAGCCCCACCACCGAGGCTATGGAAACTATCGCTCCACTCCCCGTGAGCATCATCTGGGGAGCCACTGCCCGGGTCATCTTGAAGACTCCGGCGAGATTGACGTTTATGACAGCCCACCAGTCGTCGTCGCTCATTTTTTGTATGAGGGCGTCCTTGGTAATTCCGGCATTGTTCACCAATGCGTCGATCCGGCCGAACTCGGCGGCTACTTTTTCCACGAAGGCCTGGATCTGTGAGGTGTCTGTGACGTTGACGACCGCGCCGCGCACGTTCTTGCGACCAGCTTCCAACTCCCTGAAAGCCGAATCGTTGACGTCCAGGGCGAACACCATAGCCGCCCCTTCATCGGCGAACCTATCGACAATGGTCCTGCCTATGCCTCGGGCACCGCCGGTTACAATGCAAATTTTGTCTTTCATCCTATCCATAAAGAACCTCCCAAATTAATCTTTTCGATTCAGCGCGCCATATCGGCCGCTCCGGCCATTTTTTTGCCTGCCACCGGACCCCAGCGCACGACCGAGCTAGCCCATACAAAGCCGAGGCCGGCTCCCACCAGGACGATCTTGGAGCCGTCCTTGATCTTCCCGGCCTCCAAGCCCAGCTTTATGGAGAGCAGCTGATCGTTCTGCCCAAGATGGCCGTATTCGTCCAGGTAGGTTGACTGTTCCTCCTTCAAGCCCAGTTCCTGGAGCACCGCCAGGTGGGCCGAACGCTTGAAGTGGAGTATGGCCAGATAATCGATGTCCTGCTCCCCGAAGCCGGATTTGCGCATGGACTCGCGGATCACGGCGTAGAAATTGGGCATGGTTACCTCGCCCAGCTTGTTCTTGAAGGCTGCCTCGTCGGGAACCCTGAAAAAGGGTTCAGCGGCATCGGCGGCTTGGGGGGGCCATTTTTTGGAGCCTAGGACGGGCACGACGCACATTTCGGAGAGCGATCCGTCGCCTCTGAACGAAGAAGAAAGCAACTCATTTTTTCCCAGATTCTTCACCAAGAGGCAGGCAGAGCCCGCCGATCCGATATCCATCATGAACCGGGTAGGAGGATAGGAGAGCTGTATGAGATCGTTATTCCTGTATCCTGAAACCAGCAAAACGTTCTTGAGATCGTCCCTGGCCAACATGAGGGACTTGGCCACGTCCAAGGCGGCCATCATTGAGCCGCACATGGCTTCCATGTCGAAGCTCCAGGCTTTTATGGCCCCAAGCCTGTTGGCTACGTTAAGCCCGGCAAGCCAGCAGGGATAATCTTTATGTTGAGCCCCGCACCAGATCACGAGATCCACCTCGGCGGCCTCGACGCCGGCTTCTTCCAAAGCCTTCAAGGCCGCTTTGTAACCCATATCGGCTGTCGTATCGTCCGGTCCGGCCACGGGTTTGCGCTTGATCCCGAACTTTAGTGCGATCACGTCTTCCGGGACTCCCGTCTCGGCCGCCAGATCCGCGGCGCTCAGTTCTGTGCTTGGGAAATAGAGACCAATACCGGCGATTCCTATATGCATCGGTTTCTCCATAAATACTGAATCATCTCTCACTACTATCTGCTCGGATTTTCCCATACGTCAAGACCTAATTTTAACTTTTTGTCGTTTTTTTGCTATTTTATGGACTAATGCAAAAACACTGGATAATTATTTATAATTTTTGCATATATAAATTATTCAGCGTTCTTGATTCAACCCTTGCCTTCTTTATAAAAATATAAATTCATAAAAAAATCGCTTGCGTGTTTGGGATAAGAACCCTATACTCTTACTGAAAGAAGTGAATCAGCTCTCATCACGGAATTGCCTAGAGTAGCGTTCGGCTATGGGGTACTTAAAGTCGACCGCGCTCCTATATGATTTTGTCGTTATAGAAGAAGGAGAAAGGATGGCCGTATTCGCCGCCGCCGAGGAAGGACCGCTTTCTAGCAAAGGAAAACTCGTTCAGGCTGCCATAGAACAATTTTCCGCGAAATGGTACGGCACGGTGTCGGTCGCCGAAATCTGCCGCGTCGCAGGTCTTTCGAACGGACTGTTCTACCGCTACTTTCAGAGCAAGGAAGAGATTTTCAAGCATATCCTGGAATTCGTGATAAACCGCATAGCGCAAGCCCTATCGACGATCCATGGCGCGGGAAGCAAGGAACGGTTGAGGGAGTTTTCGAGAATCATTTTCGAGTTCTCCAGGGACAATCCGGCGATGATACGGGTTTTCAGGGAGGGGCAGTACCGCTTCCTCGAATACGAACGAAGGCTGGAAGAGGTCTACACCGAAGCGCTGGCCAGAGCCTTGGGAACCGGCATTTCGCAGGGAGGGTATATTTTCGCCCTCGGCGGCCTGCGTTTCGCCTCCATCAGGTCCGCCCTGCAAAACGTGCCGGTAAGGCTCGAAAGTCTCCAGCGCATCATCGAACACGGCCTTTTCGATCCATCTGGGGTCGATGCGGCGAAGGTTTTTTCCACATCAATCCATCCCCTGCCTATCGATATCATGCCGAACGCGAGGGAGAGGCTGTTCCGGGAAGGCAAAACGCTTTTTGGGCAAAAAGGCTATTTCGAGACCAACATCCACGAGATCACCACGGCGGCCGGCCTCTCAACAGGCGCCTTCTATACCTATTTCTCCACCAAGGAAACCTTTTATAAGGAACTGATCGAACGAGTTGGCCGGGAGGTGCGGCGCTTCATCTCGCTGAACCTGGATCCGTCCCTCAACCGGGTTGAGCGGGAACTGCGCGGGCTATGGCTCTTTATCGTCTTCCTTTCTTTGGACAGGCACTGTTATCGCCTCGTCAGGGAGGCGGAGTTCGTGCTCCCAGGAGTGGTCAAGGGTTATTACGACGCCTTCGTGAGAGGATACCAGAAATACGGCGACTCCTATCCCGACCTGGATCAGGGCAGCGCGATCGAGTTCATGCTCGGCGTGGCCCATTATCTGGGACTGGAAACCTTCCTGGGGAAATCCCTGGAGAAGACGAAACCCCTCATCAGGGAAATAGGGAATTACTACAAAAAGGGATTCGACGGAACGCTCGACTAAGGGGAGGAGGAGATGGCGCAGTCTGTCATTAAAAGCACCGGCATTTACGTTCCCGGCGAGGCTATCGACAACGGTAGGTTGATGAAGCTGACGGGAATCGAATTCGACGCCGTCAAGCACGAAGCCAAGCTTGGCATCGCCAGTCGGCATATCGCCAGGCTTTCCGGGTTGAAGGAAAGCAGCGCCGATTTCGCCGAAAAGGCCGCGAGGGCGGCGCTGGAAAAAGCCCATGTGCAGCCGGGCGAGGTAGGGCTGTTCGTGGTAGCCACCGATACGCCTGAATACATTTCCCCCGCCACGGGGATACTGCTCCAGGGACGGCTCCAGGGCGGAGAGCATGAATCCAGGGCCTTCGACGTTGGCGCTTCCTGCGCCTCCTTCGTGACCGCCCTGGACATGGTCGCCCGGCTCCAGGTTTCGGACCCCGGTCTGCGCTATGCCTTGGTCGTGGGCGTATACAATATGCCCGCTTATATCAGGGACGGCGACTCCTTCGGCTGGTCTATTTTCGCCGATGGCGCTGGCGCCGTGCTCCTGGAACGGGTGGAGGAGGCGGAGCGGGGTCAAGACAATCCGCATCGCGCCGGCTACCTCGAAGGAGTGTTCAGGGCCGACGGAACCCAGTGGGACTACGTAGGCGTATACGCCGGCGGGACGAAGAAACCGGTGACCAGGGAGCTCCTGGAGCAGGGCAAATATGGCCTCGAATTGCTGCAAAGGCTTCCGGGGGACAGGAACGTCAAGCTCTGGCCTCCCCTGGTCAGGAGGCTTCTCGAGAAGGCCAAGGTTCCCCAGTCGGCTGTTGCCCACTATTTCTTTACCCAGATCAATCGCTCGGTGATCGCCCAGGTCATGGAAATCCTGGGAGAGCCGATGGGAAAAACCACGACGGTTATGGAAAAATACGGTTATACGGGCTCTGCCTGCATTCCTATGGCTCTGCACGAGGCGCTGGGCTCAGGCAGGGTGCGCAAGGGCGACCTCGTGGTCCTCGTAGCCTCGGGGGCTGGTTTGGCGGTGGGAGCGTCGTTGCTGCGGCTTTAAAACAGGGATGAAAGCGGAAGCGCCCCAGGGCGGGTCCTCCCCTGTCCCGAATCATAGATATTGAGAGCAAGGAGAGTTCCATGGATTGGCTGGATACCTATAAACGCAAGCTTGTTTCCATCGATGACGCGGTTTCCAAACTAAGGAGCGATAGCGACGTCATAGTCGGTCAGTGCGCTTCCGAACCCCAGGGTTGCATGGAGCGCTTCCACATCGTGGCGGGCAAAGTGGAGAACGTGAGAGTGTTTTCCGTGCTCACCCTCAAGCCGTACGATTTCTACATGAAGCCAGAGATGAAAGGCCATTTCGAGCTGGCGTCCTGGTTCCACGCCCCAGGCTCACGCGCCGCCCTAAAGGTCGGCACGGGCACCGTGACCTACGTGCCCAACATGCTCCATAGGGCCGCTTCGGACAGAATCCACGCCCACAGACCCGAGTTTTTCTTCGGCACCTGCACTCCCCCGGACAAGCACGGCTTCGTCTCCCTATCCCTGGGGGTGACCTATGAGAAGGACATGGTGGAGGCCGCCGAGACCGTCGTGCTGGAGGTGAATCCCCGCCTGCCCAGAACCTTCGGCGACACTCAGGTTCACGTTTCCCAGGTGGATTTCTTCGTGGAGCACGACCAGGAAGTGCCCTTCCTTCCGGCTCCCAATCCCGACGCGACCGATATGGCCATAGGCGCCCACATCGCCGAGCTCGTGGACGACGGCTCGACCATTCAGCTGGGCATAGGCGGCATTCCCAACGCCGCGGCCCTGGCCTTGAGGGACAAGAAGGATCTGGGCGTCCACACCGAAATGCTGGTGGACTCCATGATGGAACTCTACGAAATGGGGGTGGTGACCAATGCGAAAAAGGCGCTTAAAAAGGGAAAATTCATCACCACCTTCGCCATGGGCTCCCGCAAGTTCTACGACTGGCTGGACGACAACGTGGCCGTGGAGTTCCAGCGGGGCCGCTGGGTGAACGATCCCTCCGTGGTTGCTCAGAATTCAAGGATGGTATCGATAAATACCTGCATTTCCGTTGATCTCACGGGTCAAGTGGCCAGCGAGAGCATAGGTCCTGTCCAGTATTCCGGCACCGGAGGGCAGTCCGATACGGCGACAGGGGCGGTGGCCGGCTTCGACGGTCTGGGGAAAAGCATTATCGCCTGCTACAGCACCGCTAAGAAGGGTACTGTCTCCACGATAGTGCCTACGCTGCCCGAGGGTTCGGCGGTTACCCTGCATCGCAGCCTCGTGGACCACGTGGTCACGGAGCACGGCATAGCCCGCCTGCGCGGACGTACTGTCCGAGAGCGAGCACGCGAGCTGATCAACGTGGCCAATCCCGCTTTCCGGGAGGAGCTTCTCGCCCAGGCCAAATCCCTTGGCTACCTTTGAGCGGCGCCAAGAACGGTTGATTTATGGCCGGTTGAGCAACGGCCGATTGGCCAAAGACCTGAGGAACTAGAGTTTTTCGATCTCGATGTCGCCGGAGGTAGTGGAAAGCTTGACCGGGGTAAGCCCCGAGCCGAGCACGGCCTCCCGGTTTCCCGAAAGCGTAGCGTCGCAGTCGACTGATCCGGAGATGGTCGTCCAGGAGACGAGGGCGTCGAAATCATCGTCGTAACGAAAGCGTATATCGCCGGACGCGCTTCTGGCCGATATCTCCCCACCTCTGGGGTCTGTTTCGACCTCTATAGTGCCCGATGCCGTTTTTACCCGTATCGATTGTGAACAGCCGGCGATCCTCACATCCCCGGAAGCGGTGGAAGCCGCTACATCCCCATCGCAGGCCTGAACATCGATGTCGCCCGACGCGGTTTGAATATCCAAAGCCCCAACTCTGTCAGCGATCTCGACATCGCCCGAGAGGCTGTGGATCGATAGTTCTTCCACGGAGAGAGGAACCCAGAGCTCCAGGCTCTCTGGTTCGCCGTGATCCTTGCCCGTAGATATTGCTAAGGTGCCTTTTTCGTCATCCTCGATTTCGATGGCAGAACTCTCCTCCCCATGGGCTCTGATGGATAGGCCATCGGGCGACAGATAAATCCTGAGGTCGCTGGTTTTTGTGCGTAGCTCGATTTTATCCACGCCTGCAATCGAGATATTTTCCATATTGAGGTTTCTCGACTTCTCGCCCCGCCCTTCGGGACCTTTTTCCCTGAATATCTTGCTTCTGCGGAACATCCCGGCCAGGTCGAGAGCCTTTTTTATGACGTCGCCGAGGTCCTCGCCGTCGATAGTGATCTTGGCCTTCCCGATTTTTTCGCCACTGGGTTTCTGGGTTCCATCCGAAGCTGTCCCTTCGGCCGATCCTGCGTCAAAAGCCGCTCCGGCGGCGCCTCCAGCTCCGGCGGCCCCGCCGGCGGCTTCGCCCTCCCCTTCCTGCAGCAAGCTTTTAGCAAGGCTCTCCGGCGGCTCCAGGCTTCCTATGATCTCATCTTCGCTGGTCTGGGGATTCTGGCTGCGCAGCTCGTCGATATGGTCTTCTATTTCCAGCAGTATGTCCCGCCTTGCTTCCTGATCGAAATCGGTCAGGCCGCTTGATAATCGCTCCATATATTCGCTTCGTGTCATTCCGCCCTTCCTCCGCCGGAAATACTCATTCTAACCGCCTGGCTTCTATCGTATTCCTCAATCATAGCCGAGAGCAACGTCGTTCCGAGACTCGTGATGCTGTAGTATTTCCGCGGATGCCCGACCTCGGGGGTTTCCCAGCTGGCGGCGATGCTCCCATCCTTGGTCAGCCTCATGAGGAGGGGATAGAGGGTTCCTTCGCTGATATCCAGCCCCAGCGTGCGCATCCGCTCCATGATCGCCAGCCCGTAGCTCCTCCCCTCGGCGGAGAGGAGCTCGAGAAGGCAGAGCTCAAGAAATCCCTTGCGGAACTGGCTTTTCCATTTTTCGAGGAGTTCCTCATCCCGCTGCATCAAACCTTCCTTTGGGACAGGAGTGGGGCTTAAAAACCGCCCCGGGACCTGCCTGTGAAGAAATCGAAAAAATTTCGGTCGGAGAACATGTCCGGCTTGCCCGACCTTCCATAAATGTCCATGAACTCCTTCCTCGTCCTATCGCCGAAGGAACGATTCATGGAGCGGCCCGGGACAAGCCGGACAGTGATGGATCTTGCCGCACCGGAAACCGCGTGCAGCAGCGACCGGAATGAGCGCGTTTCGCGCCTCAGTTCCATTGGCTTCGCTTCCATAGTACTCTCCATTTCAAAAATACCTTGTATTGCATAATATAATTGATCGCAAAATATTATTCAAGCACTTTTAGATCTTTTTTTTATTTTTTCTCGGGGCAAGAGCCAGTATCTAGAAAGGGCGACTTCAAATCCTGTGCGCGGAAGATTGTTGCATATTGACCCCCGGAGGCTTATCGATGAAAATTGGCCAATGCAGAGCGATGCCCATGCGCACATCCCGGCGCTGGCCGAGAAGGAGGCCGATTTTTACCTTCATCTGCCCGATCCGGATTGGCGGGCAGCCCTCGTCTCTCACGATCCTGCTGAATTCGAATCCTCTTTAACACTGGGCAAGCTGCTTCCAAACTGCATCCAGGGATTCGGGATACATCCCCAATCGCTGAGAAATGAAAGCCGGGATTTTCTTGAATCTCTCGTGCAACAAAAGCGCATCGCCTTCATCGGGGAAGCGGGGTTCGAGTTTTTCGGCGACAGGCCGGAATGGACGCGAACCGACGAAAACCTGAAAAGCCAGAGGGGATTTTTCGAGTTTCAGCTCGACCTGGCCATAGAGTCCGGCCTTCCTCTTCTGGTCCATTCAAGAAAAGCGACGGACATTCTTTTGGGATATGCTCCCAGGTTAAGGCTGCTTTCTTCGCTGATCTTCCACGGCTGGCCAGGCCGGATTCATGACGCGAATGCATTTTTATCCAAGGGAGTCAACGCTTTTTTTTCCTTCGGCACGCCGCTTCTGCGGCAGGCAGCCCACGGGCTGGAATGCTGCCAGGCCTTACCGGGGGACAGGATCCTTTCGGAAACCGACGCCCCATGGCAGCCGCCACGAGGTTGCGGCTGGACCAGGCTCGATCATATCATCCCGATCTCCCGGCTCATCGCCTCGACGAGAGGGCTCGGGCAGGAGGAAATGAACCGATCGCTCAGGGCGAACTTCGACAAAGCCTTCGGCGTGGAGAGTTGATCAGATGTACGGGGATTTCAGGGATAGAACGGCGATTCTTCTGGGCGTCGCGGGCATGGAAGCGCTGGAAGCCTCCAGCGTGGCTGTGTACGGTCTCGGCGGCGTCGGCGCGGCCTGCGCCATGGACTTGGCGAGGGCCGGGGTCGGCAGGCTTTACGTGGTGGATTTCGATCGAGTCGAGGAGAGCAACCTCAACAGGCTTTATTTCGGTTATTCGGAAAACGTCGGGCTGGCTAAGACCGAAGCCTTCGCTCGCTTCGCCAGATCTGTGAATCCTTCAATACGGATCGAAGAACGCCGAATTTTTTTCACCGGACACGACGCGGCGAAAATCGTAGACGCGGCCAGCGCCCATCACGCGGACTGTGTGGATTCACTCAACGCCAAGGCTAATCTTATCGCCGCCCTCTGCTCGGGTGGGCGAAGTTTCATCTCCTCCATGGGGACGGCCGGCAGGCTCCAACCCGAACGCCTCAGGCTCGGCGACATCTGGGAAACCAGGGGCTGCCCCCTGGCGAAAAGCCTCAGGACAAGGCTGAAGCACATGGGGATCGGCGCTTCTTTTCCCGTCGTGTGGTCAGACGAGCCGCCGGTAAAACCGGTATCGCGGGAAGCGCCGGAGGTCGACCTCGCTGTCCAGGGAGGCGAAACCGAAGAGACGGGGAGCCACGAAACATTAGATGAGGTAGGTCGCGGGCAAGCCCCGGTATCGGCGATGCCCCGGGGAAGGGCCAGGATGGTCCAGGGGTCAAGCCCTTTCGTGCCGCAGGCGGCAGGCCATATAATGGCAGCCTGGATAGTGCGGCGGATAATCGGCGACGCGTCCGGCAATCCCTCTTGAGTTCTAGCGTATCGCGTCCGGCGCTTCGGTGCTAAAATCGGGATGCGGGAGGGAACATGGAAGAAAGCGTTGAGGTTTTTTGGGCTAACTTCGAGAAAGAAACAGGGGAGAAGGTCCTGGCCCGAACCATGGCCCAGCGTTTTTCATCGCCCAAGGACAGAGGCGATTGGGGATTGCTCGTGCTTTCGCCCACGGGACTGAGGTTTCGCCCCACCCCCGGCCAAAATTGGTTTTCCTCCTTGTTCAAGGCTTCCTCTGCTCCCGTCCCTTCCCAGGCGAATGAAGACATCTACATTCCCTACGCGAAGATCCTCGGCCTGCAGAATCCCCCCAGGAAATTCCTGGACTTCCTCTTCGGAACCCCATTTATCGCCTTCGATATCCGCTTCGACAGCCTTCAGGGCGAAAAACAGCTGCGATTCGCCGTGGATCCCAAGAGCGATTTCCTCACCAACCTTAAAACGATGAGGGAAAAATCGAGCTAAGCGGGCCGGTTGCCCTTTTCCCCCACGTTACGTATCTTTCTAGCGATGACAGAAACAGCCGAAAATCTGGCGAAAGCCGGCATCCCCTTCAGGGAATACGGCGTCACCGCCGTTGACAGATATTGCGGCTTGTCCGCCCCCCAATCTCCCGCTTTCTATCTTGTCCAAGGCAGCATCATAGACCTCGCCCGGATTTTCGAGTCCCTGCGGTACCCCTCCCTGCCCTACGCGGACGCGGCCTTGGAGCTCGATAACGAGGGTTCGGGAGTTCGATTCCTCTGCAGGGACAGGATAGACCAGGAGGGGCTCGGAAGCTTCGCGATCACCGATTTTCGCAGGGACCCGCGGGACGGCAAATATTACGACCCTAAGGGAGTCTACCAGGCTCTGCGGGAAGGAAGCTTCGATCCGGCAGTAGATATCCAGGAGAATAGTCTTTTCGAAACCTGCATCTACCTGTCTCGGTTGAGAAAACGCGGCGGGAGCCCAGATCCCAAGCCTCCCCTTCCCCTTTCGCCCTCAAAGCTGTGGCAGAAAGACCTGCTCAGCCACGCCCTGCAAGGGCCGAACTCTTCCGCCGCGCTGGAATTTCTGGGCGCGTCCGGTTTTATCGCCAAATTCTGGCCGGAACTGGATGCCCTTCTCCAGGTAGACCACGCCAAGGACTGCCACCCCGAGGGGGGCGGCTGGTCCCATACCATGGAAGCGCTGAGGTATAGGAAAAGCAGGGACCTGCGCCTTTCCCTAGCCATCCTGCTCCATGATATCGGCAAGGCCCGATCTGCTTCGAGGGAAGGTCGCCGATTCGACAAACACGCCGAGATAGGGGCCGGAATGGCCGCTCGTTTCCTGCGCGACCTCGGCTACGATTCCGGGATAATCGAGGACGTCGTCTTTATGATCCGCTGGCACATGCTTCCCGCGGCCCTTCCCCGAATCCCCATAACCTCGGTGCAGGACATAGTCTTCGACCAACGTTTCCCGATGTTATTGGAATTGTTCCGCTGCGACGAGTTTTCCTCGTTCAAGGGACCGGACGTTTATTATGCAGCCTGCGCCGCCTATCGGGCTTTTAAAAAATTCGAGAAAAATCCCTACAGGGAAAGGGACGGGAGGAAGAAATCGAAATA
>CAYVOD010000022.1:0-9319 GCA_964453055.1 uncultured Treponema sp.
ACATCAGCAAGTTTGTCCAGGGCAAGAACTACATGCGCGCCTGGGGCTTCCCCAATCCGCCCGTCGAATTCCCCGTGGAGGGCAACTGCATCATGATCGCCGCAGTTGTCATCGGTAAGCCCGACCCAGCGGTGGATGCCGTGAGCGCCGTCACCGACCACGCCCGCCCCCAGAACTGGGCCATCTGGGATCCCCAGACTTCAGCAGCCACCCAGGCAGAAGCCCCGGCTCCCGCCGCCGAGACCGAGGAGGACGCTACCTCCGCCGCATCTGAATACTGAGCATTCGCGAAGTTTTCTAGTATAACCGAGCTGTCCGGGAAGAAATTCCTGGACAGCTTTTTTTCGCAGAAATGGATTAATATTTATTGCACGCAATAATATTTTATGCTATATTTATTTTGTGATACAGAATGTGCAAGTTCTAAAGAGACTACCATGAGTTATGGAAAAATGTATGAGTATGAGATCAAGAAGTCAGACGGTTCGGTTGAAACCCTGGAACCATACAAGGATAAGGTCCTCCTAATTGTAAACACCGCAAGCAAATGCGGTTTTACCCCCCAATACAAAGGCTTGGAGGCTCTGCACCAGAAATATAAGGACCAGGGCTTGGTTGTGCTTGGATTCCCCTGCAATCAGTTTGCCCATCAGGAGCCCGGAAGCGACGCCGAGATCCAGAACTTCTGCGCCTTGAATTTTGGCGTGAGCTTCCCAGTAATGGCGAAGATCGACGTAAACGGAAAGAATACCCATCCTCTGTTCGCCGAACTTAAGAAAAGAACAAAGGGGCTCCTGGGAGACACGGTGAAGTGGAATTTTACAAAGTTCCTTGTATCGCCCAACGGAGAGAAAATTAAGCGCTTCGAACCTACTGTGGAACCCGAAAAAATGGAAGAGGATATCAAAGCTTTATTGGGAAAGTAATATGACAAACCCAGAGCTTTTATTGTCCAACCAGGTCTGCTTTCTCTTTCACCGCATCGACAGGGCTATTATAGCGCGCTACAAGCCCCTTCTGGCTGGGCTCGGGCTTACCTATCCCCAATACCTCGCCATGCTGGCCCTGTGGGAGCGAGAAAGTCTGACCGTTGGGCAGCTCTGCGATGCCCTGGTTCTGGATACAGGCACGGTTTCCCCTATGATTAAGCGTTTGACCGGGCTTGGGCTTATTGTAAAACAGCGGGGAAGCCAAGGAGACGAACGGGTTGTCCTGCTCTCGCTCACCGAAAAAGGACGAGCGCTGGAAAAAGCGGCGGCGGACATACCACGGGCCTTGGCGGCTTGCGTCTTTGAATCGATGGAAGAGTACTTTACGCTCAAACCTCTACTCGAAACCCTAGCCCAGAGGCTTGAAAAAGGCTGCGCGGCGCGGCAGTAAAAATCAAGTCTTATGCTCCGGCTCCGGGTGAATAGTAGTCTCAATATCGAGTTCTTCTCGTATACGCTTTTCGATACTGAACGTTATGGCATGGGCCTCCTCCAGATTCATTGTCGGAGGCAGCCGTATGTGCAGGGTCATTTCTTTCTGGTCGCCGTAGGTATGAAGATGAATGTGGTGGAGCTTTGAAGTGCCTGGAATCGCAGAATCAACGATCGTCCGCACCTTGGCGATCATCTCGGCATCGGGCTTCTCGCCCATCAGCGTGTTCACCGCGCCTCGGATAATATCCGCAGCGGCATAGAGAATAAGCGCGGAAACCCCAATACCCAGAATGCCATCGATCCACCAGAACCGGGAACCGAAGAGGGCGCCGACAATAATGAGCGCCGAGGCAAGCGCGTCGCTTCTATGGTGCCAGCCGTCGGCCAGGAGCGATTGGGCCTTTACCTTCCTGCCCGCCCATATCGAATACCGTGCCAATGCCTCTTTCGCCGCTACCGATACGGCAAAGACAATAATGGAAATCGTGCTGTATTTTACAACATGGTGATTCATGAGCTGTTTCCAGGACTCTTTGAGGAAATTGACCCCCACGACGCCGAGGAGGGTCCCGATAATGACCGAGGCGATGAGCTCGGCCCTGCCGTGGCCAAAGGGATGCTCCTCATCCTTAGGCTTGGAGGAAATCCAGAAACCGAGAATTACCACCAGCGAAGTGAGGGTGTCCGAAAGGGTGTGCCAGGCATCGGCGATCATAGCCACCGATCCCACGGCCGTGCCGACCCAGAATTTCATGCCGAATAAAAGCGTATTCAAGACCGAGGAGATCAGGCCTTCCCGATACCCGAGTTTTCGTTTTTCCTTATCCATTCCATGCCTCCGCGTTGGGTCGATAGGTCCCGCAGGGGTATAAAAAAAGCCCGCCGGAACCTTTATGATCGGTCCGGCAGGCTATGATCGGCCTGTTGCTGACGCCCGGTGAAGCCCTTAATACAGCTTCGCCTGCTCCGAAATCAAATACTACTATAAGGCGGCTGGAATTTCTGGTCAAGCAGAGCTTTACCTTCCTTGCCAACCAGCCGCGCTATACCAGCACGAAGGTATAGTCCCGCGAACCGAGACCGATTTTTTCGGCATGGTCGAGGCAGGTTTTCCATTCCGAATCGGGACTGGTGTTCGTGAAATGGTCGTGGCGGTCGGTAAAATCAGGCCCAGCGGCGTTGTCCGAGAGCACCGAAGCCGGAAGTGGCTTCGCCTTGAGACAGGCGTCCACACAGGCCTGGTCTAAAGCCAGGGGATCGAAGGAAGCGAACATACCTATGTTCGGCAGGATGGGGGCATCGTTCTCCCCATGGCAGTCGCAATAGGGAGACACGTCGACAACGAGGGAAATGTGGAAATTCGGACGCCCGTCCACCACTGCCTTGGTGTATTCAGCCATACGCCGGTTGAGCACCTCGATGGCCGCATCCTCCCTGAAAACGATAGCGTCGTAGTTGCAGGAGCCCAGGCAGCGGCCGCAGCCCACGCAGTTTTCAGTATTCACGCTCATTTTTTTGGCCACTGGGTCGAATTCCAGGGCATTGTTGGCGCACTCCCGCAGGCAACGGCGGCAGCCCGTGCAGAGGGCTTTTTTTATATGTGCCTTGCCGCCGGAGTGCTGTTCGGTCTTGCCGGCCCTGGAGCCGCAGCCCATGCCGATATTCTTGATCGCCCCGCCGAAGCCGGTCATCTCGTGACCTTTAAAATGCGTGAGGCTTATGAATATATCGGCATCCATGATAGCCCGGCCGATCCGGGCTTCTTTTACGTACTCGCCCCCCGCAACCGGTACCCCGATGTCGTCGGTGCCCTTAAGCCCGTCGCCGATGATTATCGGACAGCCTGCAGAGAGGGGTCCGAAGCCGTTCTCCCAGGCGCATTCCAGGTGCTCCAGGGCATTCTTGCGCTTGCCCGGATACATGGTGTTGCAGTCGGTCAAAAAGGGTTTGCCGCCCAGTTCCTTGACAGTATCGGCGACGGCTTTGGCGTAGTTGGGCCGCAGGTAGCTGATATTGCCCAATTCGCCGAAGTGCATTTTAATGGCCACGAACTTGCCCTTAAAATCGATCCGGTCGATGCCGGCGGCCTTGACAAGCTTTTTCAGCTTTACGGGAAGGCTGTCCCCGAAGGCGACGGTGCGGAAATCGGAAAAGTATACCTTCGCTTTTTCCATGTGGATGCTCCTTGAGTGTGCCTAAAAACAGTTTGATTACTGACAATACTAGCGCCCCGACATAATCAATGCTAGGCGTGCACGCGTTTCTGCATTCCAGGCGCAAAAAGCAGGGGCCAAAAGAGCGGCGATGCCGCCGAATAGCCTGTAAAAAGTGCTTTTGACGGCTTTACTCAATTGGCCAATAGTGCTATTCAATTGAGATACGAACTAGGTCACCCTGATATCGGGGTGTACAATAAAAAGGAGCGATTCAATGAGAAAACTCATCACCGTTGTTGCTCTCGTTTTGGCTGTGGCAGTAGCCATGCCCCTCTTCGCCCAGGCTCCGGCCAAGGCGAGCGTCTTCCTTCTCATCTCGGGATCTCTGGGCGACAAGGGATTCAACGATTCCGCCAAGGGCGGACTGGACATGATCAAGCAAAAATTCGGAGACAAGGTTACGGTAAAATACACCGAGCTCGGCTCCGATACCACCAAATACGCTCCCGCCCTGGAAGATGCCGGCGCCGAGGGCTACTCAGTCGTCCTCTGCTCCAACAACTTCAACAGCGCCGTGCAGGAAGTGGCGGGCCGCTATCCCAAGACCCTCTATGTCATGTACGACGGCTGGATCGCCTCCGATATCGGCAACGTACACTCCATCCAGTACAAAAACTCCGAGGCCGGCTACCTGGCGGGAGCCCTGGCCGGACTCATCACCAAACCTTCCGGCGACGCGCGGTTTAACAGCGACAACGTCATCGGCTTTATCGGCGGCCGCGACATAACCGGCATCAACGACTTCTTTGTCGGCTACATCGCCGGCGCCCAGAAGGTCAATCCCGCGGTAAAGGTTATCTATAACTACGTAAATTCCTTCACCGACACGGCCAAGGCCAAGGATCAGGCCCTCATCCAGATCAAGACCTACAACGCCGACGTGGTCTACCACGCGGCAGGCCGCGCAGGCCTCGGTCTCTTCGACGCGGCGGTGGAAACCAATAAATTCGCCATCGGCGTCGACACCAACCAGGCCGCCCTCTTCGCCTCGGAGCCCGCCAAGGCCAACCTTATCCTCACCTCTACCATGAAGCGCGTCGACCTCACCCTCTTCCAGGCTGTCAGCGCCTTCATGGAGGGCAAGAAGCTCGGCGGCCAGAAGGTCTATGTGGGCGCCGCAGAAGGTGCCATTGCCTACGCCCCCTTCAACAGCGCCGTCCCCGCTGCCCTTCAGAAGGAGCTGGAGAAGGTGCAGAATGAGATCAAGGCCGGATCGGTGAAGATCCCCTCGGCCTTTACCATGAGCGCCGACGAGATAAACAAGCTCCGCGATTCCGTGAACGCTGCCAAAAAATAAGGTTTATACAGATGGGCCGGTGCGAAGGTCGGACGACCTTCGCACCGGCCTGGGGCTTTGCAGTAAACCTGAACTTTACAATCACCGCGGTGCCCACGGTCCCCACCCAGGGGCGTGGGCGCTTTTTATAATGTGCCAGAAGTATACCGAGAACATTCCGGGGAGGATGAGGTGGAATATCTGCTTCGAACGGAACGCCTGAGCAAGGTCTATCCCAATGGGACTCTTGCGAACAAACAGGTGGACTTTGCCCTGGCCAAGGGAGAAATCCTGGGTCTGGTGGGAGAAAACGGCGCAGGCAAATCAACCCTGATGAAACTGCTCTATGGCGAAGAAGCCCCCAGTTCGGGGACAATATACCTCGAGGGCAAGCCCATAAGCTTTTCATCCTCCCAGGACGCTATCGCCGCCGGGATTGGCATGGTCCACCAGCATTTTATGCTCGTTCCATCCTTGAGTCTGGCTGAAAACCTGGTTCTCGGCCAGGAACCCAATAAGGGAAAAAGCAAGTTATTCGACCTGGAAAAAGCCGTGGCCATTACCGAGGACTTAAGCAAAAAATACAACTTGAAGGTTATCGCCAGGGCCAGGGTAGTGGATGTCTCCGTTTCGATGCGTCAGAAACTGGAAATCCTGAAAGCCCTCTACAGGGGAGCCAAGATCCTCATCCTGGACGAGCCCACGGCTGTCCTCACCCCCCAGGAGACCGACGAGCTCTTTGTTGAGCTGCAGGTTCTCCGCTCCCACGGACACACTATTATTTTCATAAGTCACAAACTGAACGAAATATTCAAGTTCTGCGACAGGGTAAGCGTGATGAGGGACGGCAAGATGATCGGCACCCACAATGTCGCCGACGTCGACCGTCAGACTATCTCCAACGAAATGGTCGGCCGGGAGGTCCTGCTCTCGGTGAGTAAGGGCAAGGCCAAGGCAGGGGATAAGGTACTGGTCGCCAAGGACCTCTCCTACATCGACGACTTCGGTATCCCAGCCCTGGATCATGTGTCCTTAGCCCTGCGCAAGGGCGAAATCCTGGGAGTCGTGGGCGTGGATGGCAATGGCCAGTCCGAACTGGTGCGCATACTCACCGGATCGGCCCGAACCCTCTCGGGTTCGGTGGTGGTGAAGGGAAAGGACCTGACCAACCAAAGACCGGGTGCCCTGCGAAAGGCCGGCGTGGCTCACATCGCCGAAGACCGGATGACCGTGGGTACGGCTTTGCCCGCCAGTATCGAAGACAATCTCATGGCGGACAGGTATTTCCACGCCGAATACAAAGGCAGGGCCGGATTTTTAAAACGGACCGCCATGGCCCAGGCCGCGGCAGAGATTGTCAGCACCTTCGATATCCGCTGCACGTCGGCCAAACAGCCGGTCGCAAGCCTTTCGGGCGGCAACATGCAGAAGGTCGTCATAGGCAGGGAATTTACCGCCGACGCCGACATACTCGTCATCGCCCAGCCCACGAGGGGCGTGGATGTGGGCGCCATCGAATTCATACACCGACGCATCATCGAAATGCGGGACCAGGGCAAGGCTGTCCTTCTAGTCTCATCCGACCTGCAGGAAGTCATGTCCATGTCCGACAGCCTGGTAGTGATGAATTCCGGCAAGATAGTGGCCTATTTCGACGATGCCTCCGCCACCACGGACAAGGAGCTTGGGCTCTACATGCTGGGCTTGAAGAAGCAGAACCCTGAGGAAATCGAGAAGGTGCTCCATGAATAGCATAAAAACCAAACGCCCCGGACCTTTCGCCTCGGTAAAACTCTTCTTTACCGATCGGGACAAGCTCGAGCCGGCGGTAATCACCCTTCTGGCGGCCATTTTCGCGATTCTCATGGGAGTCGGCCTGATCTTTATCGTATCGAAGGATCCTGTCACCTCCACGAAGAACTTTCTCCTCGGGCCATTTTTGAGGACCTACAATTTCTATTATCTTCTCGTCGCCATGGTGCCCATCACCTTTACCGGCCTTGCCCTCTGCATAATCTACCAGCTCAAATACATGAGCCTCATCGTGGATTCAAGCTTCTACACCGGGGCTATAGTGGCCACTGCCATAGGAGTCAGGCTCGCCCTGCCCGCAGGTTGGCATCCCGCGGTGGCCATGCTGGCCGCGGGTCTAGCAGGAGGCCTCATAGGCACCCTGCCGGCCATTCTCAAGATCAAGTGGCGGGCCAACGAACTGGTCTCCTCCCTGATGTTCAACTACGTGTTCTACTTCTTCGGCAGCTTTGTCATCCTCTACTTTCTGAGGGACAGAAACCAGACGATCCTGGCATCCATGCCCTTCCAGAAAACCTTCGCCCTGCCCAAGCTGGTGGAGAACACCCAGCTTCACGCCGGCTTTATTATCGCAGCGGTATTCGTGGTGCTGGTGTCGATTTTTCTCTTCAGGACCAAGTGGGGCTATCAGATACGCATCACGGGGGCCAACCCCAAGTTCGCCGCCTATGCCGGCATCCCCGTGGCCTCGGTGGCCATCTTCGCCCACTTTGTTTCCGGCTTCATAGGCGGCATAGGCGGCGCGGTGGAGATGTCAGGCCTGTACCGGGCCTTTATCTGGCAGATGAACCCATCTTACGCCTGGGACGGGGTTATCGTGGCCATGCTGGCCAGAAAAAATCCCAAGTTCGTACCCGTGTCGGCCTTCTTTCTTGCCTACATGAGGGTGGGCGCCGACTTCATGTCCCGCCGGGGCGATGTGGCCTTCGAGTTCATCACCCTCTTGCAGGGCATCATCATCCTCATTCTCGCCTCCGACAAGATAGCCAACTACTTCAAGGCTCGGCGCCTGCGGCGCAGCGCGCTGGCGGCGGAAGCGGGCTTGAGCGCCGCTTCCGCAAGCGGCGCCGCCGGCAATGGAGGCAGAGCATGATCGAATTCATCGCCGGAGTTTTTACCTCCTCCAATTACTGGTTTATCGTTCTCAGATCCACAGCGCCCATTCTTCTTGTAACCCTGGGAGCCGTCATCACCGAACAGGCGGGCATCAAGAACATGGCCCTTGAAGGCTCCATGCTCTGGGCAGCCCTGGTCGGCGTCATTGTCAGCGCCTTTACCGGAAGCCCATGGCTGGGAATGCTGGGAGGCATTCTCGCCTCGGTGACCATCGCCCTCATTCTGGGGCTCTTCGCCCTCAAGCTGGATGCCAACGCGGTGCTCTGCGGCGTGGCCCTCAACCTTTTCTCCACCGGCGGCACGGTATTCGTGCTCTACTCTCTCACCGGGGACAAGGGAATCTCCTCCTCCCTGCCCTCCAAGATCATCCCCTTCATTAAAATTCCCTTCGTGGAGAATATTCCCTGGATCGGCAAGGTTGTCTCAGGGCAGAATCTCATTGTCTGGCTGGCGGCGATCGCCGTTGTGGTTATTCATTTTATTTTAAACAAGGCGACCATCGGCAGGCGGATCAGGGCCACTGGCGAGAACATCGAAGCCGCCAAGGCGGCAGGCATCGATCCCATCAGGGTAAAGTTTTTCACCCTGATCGTGTCCGGCATTCTGGCAGGTATAGCGGGCTGCTTCCTCAGCATGGGCTACACGTCCAACTTTACCTCCGGCATAGCAGCGGGACGAGGCTATGTGGCCAACGCCGCCCAGGTTGTGGCCGGCGGAACAGCAGTGGGGGCCATCTTCGCCTCCCTCATTTTCGGCCTGACCGACGCCATGGCCACCTATCTGCAGAACATCGGCCTGCCGCCGGAGCTCATCCAAGCCCTGCCGTACCTCGTTACAATCCTGGGCTTTATCGTGGTCACCCTAATCCGCGATAGGCGCGAATCCATCCGCAAGCGTCAGCTTCTGGAAGGCAAGCTTCCCAAGGGCAGCCTTAAGCCGGCCGCGGTGGGCGGCGGCAATGGGAATGGGGTTGCCGGCGGAGGCGGCGCAGCATGACGGGCGGAATGAAGGCGATTCCTGCCACAATGGTGGATTCTTCATCGGGGCTCGAGCGGACAGGAGAACAGGATGGCCAGGATGCACGATGATTTAATCATAGAAGCGGCGGCGGTCGTCACCGTGGATCCGGAGTGGAAGATTTTTTCTCCGGGCTACGTCGCGGTCAAGGACGGCAGGATTTCCTCACTCGGACCCGCCGCCGAAGGCAAAGCCAGGCAAGCAGGGCGCCGCGTGCAGGCGCCGCGGGCTTTTATTATGCCCGGAATGGTCAACACCCATACCCACATCTCCATGGCGGCCTTCCGCGGCGCCTGCGAGGACATACCCAACCGCCTCACCAAGGTGATCTTTCCCCTGGAGCGAGACCTGGTAACCCGGGAACTCACCTACTGGTCCGCCCTCTACTGCCTTGTGGAGATGGCCCGATCGGGCACCACCACCTTCGCCGACATGTACTATTTCGAGGACGAGGTCGC